>JBDRAX010000136.1:0-11870 GCA_043823375.1 Candidatus Omnitrophota bacterium
GCCGGTTTTATAATCGAGTATGAATACCGCCCCCGATCCCATCCTGTCCACCCTGTCCACCACATACCGGAAATTGTAACACCCCCCGGGAAGAGACAATTTCTCAGTAAATTTTTTCTCAAGGTAAAGGATCTCTTTGACATCCCTTTCAGGAGAATCCCGCTCGAACGCCAGAAAATTCTCAAGCCTTATACGCACCACATTTTCCAGCAGAAAAGCCCCTGAACGCATTTTATCCGTAAAAGTATCCCTGAATTTAACGCTGAACCTTTTTAAAAAACTTTCCCGGAAATCGCTGTCTATCAGCGGCTTCCGGTTAACGAATACGGTAAAAGCCTCCTCAAGCAGTTCATGGATAAACGTCCCGATCTCCGCGGCTTCTATATCATCCGGAAGCCGCTCCTTTTCTTCCAGCCTTAGAACATATTGATAATAAAAACGCAGCGGGCATTCCAGGTATGTATTTATGCCTGAGACGGAATACGGGAACTCCTTCAGCATCGATACGATCGCGTCGGTTTTTTCCACCCTCATATCCGGCATACGCATATTCACGTTAAACCTGGCCTTTTTATTTTCAAAAACAGCCAGAGTCTTTCTGGATCTCTGCATATTCCAGATAAGCTCCTCTATAAACCTGCTTTTTTCTTTCCCCGTACCTTCCTCATATACTACTGAAACCTTTTCCGCTGAAGCGATAATACGGTAGAATAAATATTTCTGTATCTGTTCCTCTTTTTCCGGCATGTTGAGCCCCAGGCCGCTCAGGAGTTCATACGGTATCAGGTTTTCCCGCGCGCGCGGCTTAGGCAGTTCAGTCTCATTGGCGTCCATAATAATAACGTTCCTGAAATTAAGGGCGCGGGTTTCAAGAAGGCCCAGCACCTGCAGGCCCTTGAGCGGGGAACCGGAAAACCTTGCCATTTCATTCTCAAGCAGATTACGAAATATCTTAAAGATATCATCGCGGGAAAATTCCTCTCTGGAAAACGACATATTCTCAAAATCATCCTTCAGTGAATACAATCTACCCGAAATTTTAGAATTAAGCGGGTATTTATCTATGGACCCGCGGTTAATAAGCTCGTCAAGGAATATCCCCAGAGAAGCGGCAAATTCATAAAAACTTGAGATATCCTCCCATACGCGGAAAACGATTTTGTGGAGTTTTTCAAGCACTGTCCTTACGTCCTGCGGAGTAACAGGGATCTCCATGCCCCGGAGAGTATCGCACACGATCTCGAATATTTTCCCTTCGTTCTCTATTTCGTCAAGTTCAAAAAAACATCTTCCGCTTACAGGCGCCTTCTCTATGCCCAAAAGCACTTCCTCAAGCTTGTGTACCAGTACCCTCGAAACACCGTATTCCGGCATGATTTTCAGATTTTTTACAAGCGGATTACTGAGCGCGGCTATATAATCTTCCGCGTAATAGCTCCCGTTTTTTTTAGTCTTCTGCGCCCTGATAATGTGTTCGAATAAAAAGTACAGAGAACTTCTTTTTAGCGGATACCCCAGAGAGACATTGAACTCGCCCACGGAATTACCCAGTTCCGAAACAAGCGGGATCATATTCTCAGGGTTCGGCAGTAATACTAAAGTGGACTCCGGATCCGGCACGGTTCTCAAAATTTCCCGGACAGCGCATACCTGGGAATGCGTGTCAAACGCGGAATATAATTCAAGCCTGCTGCTGAAATCTCTGCCGTCAAAGCCTTCCGCGCCGGCCGCGGGCTTTATCACGCCCGCGAAACTTTTCGCGTTATCCTTAAGCACCGTCCAGTCGTCTTCGTCGCCCTGAAAGAATAAAACAGCTTTTTTTCTTTCATAAAGGTCTTTTATTATTTCATGTTCCGTTCTCTGCATATAGAAAAAACCGCAGAACAGGATATCGTTGAACTCCGGGAAATCCGCCTCCCGTATTTTTTGAGCCGCCCTGTAGTAAATATACCCCTGTGAATATGTCATTTTTTCCCGCATGGCCTCGTGATATGCTTTTCTTACCGCGGTAATATTCTTCAGCATAACATTAATGTTATCCGGGATCTCATAACCTATACCTGCCGCGGCCTCTATGTTAGCGAGCTCGTCGGGGCCGACGTTTTCCAGATCCAGCATTTCTATGAATTCGGCCATTTCACGCGCCCACTGCATGAAAGATGAAAACGATTCTCTGCCTTTTACTATCCCCGGAGCTGTTTCCCTGGAAATACGGTAAAGTAAATGCCATGACTCCATATTCGGCATACGCGAAAAAGAAACAGTTTTATTCAATGAATATTCGATAAACTCGTCTATTGAAAACATGCGCGGAGGGAAAAAACTTCTGCCAAGTTTTCTTGAAAGCTCCCGTTTCAAAAACAACGCCGGCCTTTTACCTTCAAAAACAAAAGCCGCTTCGCTTAAATCTCTGCCTTTTTCCAGATACTCTTCTTCCACAAAATCCACGAGGCACCGGATAAAATCATTCTTAAGGCTTATATTTATG
The DNA here is from genome assembly GCA_043823375.1 of Candidatus Omnitrophota bacterium. Taxonomy (GTDB): domain Bacteria; phylum Omnitrophota; class Gorgyraeia; order Tantalellales; family Tantalellaceae; genus JBDRAX01. Next base: position 2,489 of record JBDRAX010000136.1, read on the forward strand.
ACCCTGCTCATACTTCCTCTGCCGTAAAAGTATCAAAATACAAAAGAAACCCTTTTACAACCCGCTCCGGATATAGCTGTTCTATAACGCGCATATATCCCGAAACCTGTTTTTTCTGCTCTTCTTTCGACTCGTCAGAACTCTTAAAATCTATAACCCAGGCTTCCCCGGGCGAAAGTACAAGCCTGTCGATCCTGCCCGTTTTTCCGAAAGAGTCAACTATTTCTTTTTCCTGAAAAACCTGCCCGTCCGGCACATAAAAAAAACGTTCCATCCCTTTAGAGGCGACCATTTTTTTGGCTGTATTCAAATACTCTCCGAGGTCCTTACTGTTCGGGAATTTGCGCCTTACTTTATCATCCAGCGCCCGGAAACAGGCTTCCCTGTCCGTATCACGCAGATTCCCTATACACGAAAGTATAAAATGCAGTGCCTCGCCCCTCAGGATACTTCGCCGGTTGACAAGTTCCGATAGATCAAGAGATTCACTTTTAAGGACGTTGATCCATCCCGAATAATGTGACACCGGCAGATCCATAGCAGTAACTCCGTCCGCTGTTCTTTTACGGCTGTACCCGGCTTTTTCACCGCTCTCGAAATCATCGAACGGCAGAAGAAGCCTTGCCGCGTTGGCCCCTGAGCCCGCTGTTTCGGGGACAAAAACATAAAGCTCGTATTCCGCCCTGGTAAGGGCCACATACAGTGTATTCAATTCCCCGATAAGAGACCGTATATATTCTTTCCGGTATTCATCGCGCAAAACTTCCGAATAAAGACCGTATTTTTTCTTAAGCTGTACCAGGCTGAGTGTACCGTCTTCCCATTGCCGGAGCACATACGGCCTCTTCCTGCCCCCCGCCCCTACGGATATTGCCATTTCAAAAAACGGGATTATTACCACCGGGTATTCCAGCCCCTTTGATTTATGAATAGTAGTGACCTTAACCGAATCGGTATCGCTCACATTCACGTATAAATTTTTGTCTTCTATCGATTCAAAAAGGCTCAGAAAAGAAGATATACCTTCATATTCGCCCTCTTTCCGCTTAATTATTTCAAGGAACTTCATAAAGAAACCATGGTATTCCGGGAAAGCGGACATAACGTTGAATTCAGAAAATACCGTAATAACGAATTCATACAACGGCACAAACCCCGCATTTTTAAAAAAACCATCGATAAGGCGCCCCCATTGCCCGGGAAAGCTCTTGATAAATTCCTTATAAATATATACCCTGTCTTCTTCCGGGCTCTTGGGCCTCAGGCTGAACAAAAACCCGTGGATAACTTCAGGCTTTAACGCCGCGGCTTTTAAAAAGATCTCCCCTGTGATAAAAGATGAAAACGCGATATTATCAATAGGCGAATCCAGGAATTTCAGAAAAGAAATAATTTCTTTAATGAACGGGTTCTCTCTTATGTTAAGTGTTTTCTCGGATTCTACCGGGATTTTTTCCTCCATAAGCCAGGAGGTGAAAAGTTTGACGTCCCTGTTATCCCTGGCCAGCACGGCTATATCCCCATAATCAAAACGTCCCCTGACCCCGCTTATGGCATCTATCAGCTTGTCCCTGGCAATAGCCTCACTCTCCACCGGATCAGGCGTACCGATACTTTCTACCCTTACATACCCGGAATCGTTGTTTTCTTTCCACGACTGTTCCGCTCCTTCGAATACATCCAGGATAGCGGATATGTCGCCGTCGGATATCTCGAAAGTACTGTTTTTCCTTCCTTCTTCCAGCTCATTAACAAACCTTATAAGATTCCGTTCGGAAAAAATACTGTTATTAAATTTTACTATTTCTTTCTGGCTCCGGTAATTTTTCGACAGAACGGTCAATACAGGGGAGAACATAGCCAATTCATCGCGGACTGAATCAAAAAGTTCGACATCTCCGCCTCTAAACCTGTAAATAGCCTGTTTTTTATCCCCCACGTAGAAAAGCGTGCCCCCGGAAGAAAGAGCTTCGTGGACCATGGGAAAAATATTTCTCCACTGAAGCCTGCTCGTATCCTGGAATTCATCTATCAGATAATGACGGAACCGTGTCGCCAGCCTGTAATAAAGCTCCGCTACGGTCATTGATGCCCCCTGCATTATTTTCTGCGCGCGCATGTTAAGCTCCTGCAGAAATATAACATCTTCCTCGGCCGAGGCCTTCTTAAAATCTTCCTCTACAAGATTAAATATTTCGATATACGGTTTAAAAACCGCCGACGACTCGATTTCGCAGAAATCAGCGATATCCCCCCGCAATTTCACCCATATCCGGGCGACATCATCAGGAACAGACGCATTTTTTTTAACAGGGAACTCTTCTCTCTGAAAAAAAGCGGAAAGATCATCAACCGCGAAACAGGCCTTATCCTTCTTCACAAAGGAATCGATCCATTTCAGAAAAGTACCGTTCGTCGTCTCCGGCGCGCGGGCAAACAGCATCTCAATGGATGATATGATTTCATCACGCCTGGTTGTAAGGTCATCCGCGTTGATCCGGGGGATCCTGAACGGGCCGCCATATGTCGTAGTAAAAAAGTAAAGAGATTCCAGCCGCGCCGTGATGTCCCTTCTTGACCCCCACCCTTCCTTGCCCTCCACGGATAGATAGTACTGAAGAAAATCCCTGAAAACTTTCATTACGCGTCTATCGGACTGTATCCGGTCTATTACCCGGTCAATGCTGTATTCAAAGTACGTACGGTAATTATCCTTTATTTCCAGGTCAGATCCCAGGCCGAGGTTAAAAGCGCATCCTGAGATCAACATATTAATAAAACTGTCTATGGTCTGTACCTGAAAAAAATTGTAGTGGTTCATGATGCCGTGTATGACTTCCACGGCTTTTTCTCCCGCGAAGCGTCTATCCATGGGAAGCGAAGACAGAATATCTTCTTTCTCCGCGGCGTTCGAAAAAGCGTCCAGAGCGATCTTTTTAAGAAAATCCAGGATCCTTTCCTTCATCTCTATTGTGGCCTTATTGGTAAACGTGACTGCCAGGATGGACTTAAGAGGCAGGCCTTCACATTCAAGTGCCGGGTTCATAATAAGCTGTACATACCGCTTGGCTAACGCATATGTTTTCCCGGACCCCGCGGAAGCTTCTACAATATATACGGAAGGCTCTTTTGAAAAATTACGGTCAATTAACTTCGACATCACAGATAACCCGATCTCTATTTTTCCCGGAAAAGCCCGGCAAACACAAAACCGCTATATCGAGGGCTGAGCCACAGATATAAAGCTTATACTCACTGTTTCGATATCTGAAAAACCGCGTCTAAAGCGAACAAATTGGGCAACAAAACCATAATTTTATTGTTAGATAAAAAAACTTTTTTCTCGATCCTGATTTTCTGCTCTCGGCAGAAACAGACAAAATCCTTAATACTCAGGAAATGCAGGTTCGGCGTATCATACCATGTGTAGGGAAGCGACGGCGTGACAGGCACATGCCCGCCGAAAAACAACTGAAACCTGGCTTTTATATTGCAGAAATTCGGGAAGCCTATTATAACTTTTTTTCCTATCCTGAGCGCTTCCAATATGGCTTCTCTGGGCTTATATACCTGCTGCATAGTCTGGTTAAATATAATATAATCGAACATTTTATCCGGGTATTCCCTTAATCCTGAATCTATGTCCCCATGCGAAACACTTAGCCCTTTCTCGACGCACTTATATATGGCGTCTTCGCTGATCTCAACGCCGCTCCCTTTGACTCCTTTTGCCATAACAAGGTATTCAAGCAAGTCTCCGTCCCCGCATCCCATATCGAGTACCATCGCCCCCGGCTCGATCATTTCACCTATAACCTTATGGTCAAACCTTAACTCTTCCTTTTTCATACTGGTCATATTATTTCTCCAAAGTCTTGTAGGTATTATCAAGGAAATGTTTTACCAGTTTAGTCTCTTCCTTATACTCCAGAAGGAAAGCGTCGTGGCCGTAATTCGAGCTTATTTCGCAAAATGTCACGTCTACACCGTTCATTTTAAGCGCTTTAACTATTTCTTTTGACTGAAAAGGAGGATACAGCCAGTCAGAACTGAACGCGATAACCATAAACCTGGATCTAATCCCCCTGAACGCGTGATGCAGGCTGTCATCCTTCTGCAGGTCAAAATAATCCATTGCCTTTGTCACATAAAGATACGAATTCGCGTCAAATCTTTTCACAAAGCTGTCGCCTCTATATTTCAGGTATCCTTCCACCTCAAACTCAGTGGAAAACTCATATCCCAGTTCCTTCCTCTTCATAACTCTGCCAAATTTCTGCTCCATTGAAACATTGCTCATATATGTTATATGGCCGATCATGCGCGCGACAGCTAAACCGGCGGACGGTTCCTTTTTGTCATAATAATCCCCTCCGTTCCAGTCCGGGTCCGACATTATAGCCTGTCGCCCCACTTCGTCAAACGCGATCTGCTGGGCGGAATGTTTATACGTGGTTGCAATCGGTATACAGGAAACCACCCTTTCCGGGTATGAAACTGCCCACTGAAGAGCCTGCATACCCCCCATGGACCCTCCGGCTACTGAAAGTATTTTTCCTATACCGAGAAAATCCATCAGTTTCCTCTGCGCTTCCACCATATCTTTTATCGATACGATCGGGAAACTGAGGCTATATGGTTTTTCTTTATCCGGATTTATCGACTTGGGACCGCTGGACCCTTTGCATCCGCCTATCACATTAGAGCACACGACAAAATATTTATTTGTGTCAAAAGCTTTGCCCGGGCCTATCATATCGTTCCACCATCCCGGTTTTCTGGCCCCCTTATGGTAACCCGCGGCATGGGCGTCTCCTGTAAGAGCGTGGCAAATAAGGACGGCGTTATTTTTACAGTTGTTTAATACCCCGTAAGTTTCATACGCGACTCTCAAGTGCGGAAGCCTGGCGCCGCTTTCAAGGATAAACTCCTCCCCTTCCGGCATATTGTAATATTTTGTTGAAACGATATCTATGTCTTCTTTTTTTACAGGCATATCCTGTCCTTTGCTGATACAGTAAAATCTGTCTGAAATCTATCATAATGATAAGCTATATGATGTCATCTCGCGATATCGGCCTTTGAAAAGTATTATCTCACCTCTCGAACCTTTTTTCAACCTGCAATTATGAACCGTTCTGCCTCTATGCTTTAGCTAACGCCCGATCCAGATCAGCGATAATGTCGTCCACGTCTTCTATACCTATCGATAAGCGGATATAATCAGGTGTCACGCCGGCAGCCTCCTGTTCTGACGGGGTAAGCTGCTGGTGGGTCGTAGACGCGGGGTGTATCGCGAGGCTTCTGGCATCGCCGATATTCGCCAGATGGCTGAAAAGCATGAGGGAATTTATAAAATTCTTCCCTGCCGCAAGCCCCCCCTTTATCCCGAATCCCAGTATTCCCGAATACCATCCGTTCCTGAAGTATTTCTTCGCTGTTTCATGCTGCGGGTGGGATCCCAGCCCAGGATAGTTTACCCAAGCTACTTTATTATGATTAGCCAGAAAACGCGCTGTTTCCAAAGCGTTTTCACTGTGCCTCGGCATCCTCAGATGAAGAGTCTCCAGGCCTAAAAGAAACAAAAAAGCGTTAAACGGGCTCATACACGCGCCCAAATCTCTCAAAAGGCTGACCCTTGTTTTAACCGCGAAGGCAATATTCCCGATACCGGGCACATTACCGAAACTCTCAAGAAACCTTATTCCATGGTAACTCGGATCCGGCTCGGTCATTTGAGGGAACTTCCCGTTGCCCCAATCGAACCTCCCTGAATCCACTATAGCTCCTCCGATGGAAGTACCTGATCCGCCGATATATTTCGTAGCCGAATAAACGGCAATATCAGCTCCATGATCCAGCGGCTGGACAAGGAACGGCGTCGCGACAGTATTATCGATAATTAAAGGCAGGCCGTTTTCATGGGCTATATCCGCGACCTTAGATATCTCAAGCGTATCCAGTTTCGGATTCCCGATAGTTTCCGCGTAAAATGCTTTTGTTCCGGGAGTAATGGCTTTCCTGAAATTTTCAGGATCTGTCGGATCCACGAAAATAACATTTATACCGAGTTTACGGAGCGTATAGTGAAACAACGTATATGTGCCTCCGTAGAGGCTTGATGAAGACACTATATTATCCCCCGCGGAAGCCACGTTTAAAATAGCCAGAGTTATCGCAGACATCCCGGATGAGACCGCGACAGCCTGTGTGCCGCCGTCTAACTCCGCCATTCTCTTTTCAAACGCCTCAGTCGTAGGGTTCATAAGCCGGGTATAAATATTTCCGAATTCCCTGAGCGCGAACAGATCCGCCGCGTGATCAGTATCCCGGAATACATATGACGTAGTCTGGTATATCGGAACCGCCCTCGCGCCGGTTACAGGGTCAGGCACATATCCTGAATGGACTCCGATAGTACCGGGCTTCCACTTTTTTTTATTCATTTATCCCTCCTGTTTCGTTTTCGCCGATGATCCACATACAAAAAAAAGGCCTCAATCCACCTTTTCCCTGAATTGCTCCCAGAGCCTTTCAAAACGCTTCTCATAGATCATTTCGTAAAGGTATTCCTTATCCGGGAATATTTCCCGGCAAAGCCCGCGCAGTTTCTCCTTTTCGATATCAATATCCACTTTCGCGTACTCCGTATGAAGTATCAGCATGGCTATCTTATCCGCTTCACGGCTCAGTAACTGCACCCTCTCATCCTCTTCAGCCTTATCGATCTCATCACACAGCCCTTTCAAAAAAGCCAGGTCCGATTCCCGTATACGCCCCGTGTTTTTTGAGATCCAGTTAAATCTGCCGGCGTCTTTAAACATATTTGAATTTCCGAAAACCGCGTATACATTTCCGTCCTTCATCCGTTTTGCCTCATTAGCGCAAAAATCGCTGAGCCTTTTCATGTCCCATCCGCTGTATTTCGATTCGCGGCCGTTCATACCGTTAAGCTTGAAATACCGGGCGCTTCCCTGGTGGATTTCATGTCTAAAAGGGTCAGACGCGGGAATAAGCCCGGCGTCACCGCAAATACTTTTCACGTCGTTCCGGCTCCAGGCTTCATTAAATTCCATTACAAAAATATATTTTTTTCTGTTTATCTTTTTAAAAAATCCCAGCAGGTTCGTTTTATTGGTTTTATCCGGCAAAAACGTCCCCGGGCACTCGAAAACCAGGATCCCAGCCCCGAGTATGGAAGCTATTTCCTCGGTCTTTTCCCATGCCATAAAAACCTCGTCAGTAGGCCTGAAAAAACCGTGCTTTTTACTGCCGTTTTTGCCCGTCCGTCTGCCGCGCGCGTTGTACTCAGGAAAGGGAGTATCATGCGTGATAATATGCCAGGCTTTAACCGCGAATTCAAATTCCTCAGGCGCCATAGCTCGCCACCTTCGGACGGTTTTCAGCGCGGGGGGCTTGTAAAAAGTCTTTTGCACTTCAACAAAATTTAAACTTTTGAAATATTTGTCCATAGTCACTGGAAAACCGCAGCATCCAATCTTTAAATCCATTATCCGATCCTCATGTTTTCCTCTTGTCATTGGCGTTAAAGGAGAAGTTTTTACGCCCGGAACGGACGGCACAGGTCAACCAAGGTTATCCTGCACCGCCAAATACCATATCGGGCGCGCAGAAAGTACCGTCCCCGAGGTGATGTATAGTCTTAAACCCGCGTTTATCGAACAGCCAGTGCCCGCTGAAAAAGCCCTCACAGACTTCCGCGTATTTTATTTCGGCAGGTACCATGTTATATTCACGCAGAAGATGCTCATCCCTGATCAACACACATTCAAGAACCGCGGCAGCCTCTTTCAGCGAATATGACCGCACAAAACGCGAAGCCTCAAGGCTGAAACCGCAAATTTCAGTTTTATCAACGTCTCTGCCGGAACATGAACCGCATTTTACTATTTGCCCTGTATAATCCTTAGAAAGGATATTTACAACAAAATCTCCCGTCTCCATTATACATTTGTAGATATGATGGTTTTCGCCTATTTCAAGCGCTATTACAGGAGGATCTTTTGAAACCGGCATATGCCAGGCAACAGGGGTGAGATCCGTTTTCCCTGCGTATAGAGAACTGACAAGAAGTACAGGGCTGTGATTAACAAGCCTGGTAGCCAGGTCAAGGCTTAATTCATTCCGCACATGTACCCCCTTTAAAAAACCCGCCGTCCACTATTACCTCCTGATGGCTTTTATTTCATATCTTAAAATCCCGACAGGAACCTGGATCTCCACAACATCACCCGTTTTATGCCCGAGTAACGCCCTGCCCACCGGAGAAGTAACGGATATTTTATTCAAATCAAAATCGGATTCTTCTTCTGATACAAGCATATAATCGAACTCTTCCCCCGACTTATGATCCTTGACCGTTACTGTCGCGCCCAACAGAGCTTCATCTTTAGGGATGGATGATTCATCTATCAGCTGGGCCATAACAAGAGTTTCTTCCATCTGAGCTATTTTCTTTTCATTCAACGCCTGCGCCTCTTTCGCGGCGTCATATTCGGCGTTTTCGCTCAAATCGCCATGAGCCCGCGCTTCGGCAAGCTGCTGCGCGATCTCCCTTCGCTTTTCGCCCTTAAGTATTTCCAGCTCCCTGCATATTTTTTCCCTGCCGGCGCGCGTCAAATTAATACGTCCTTTATCCATCCCTCTCCTCCTTGACGATTATTTACATAAATCAGCGAATAAAAAGACCATCCTATTGTCACATTTTACTTTTCACATAAGCGGGTGAATAGTCAGCGCGATATATTATAGTTAATTATAATGTATTTATACCCCTGAGACAAATAAAAACTCCATATGCAAAAATAGATCGTACCTTTGGACTTTTTTCCTTAAAACATCTTTTGCTCTTAAGTAATTCCGAAAAAAATGACGCGCATAGTTAAAGATAAAATACTTACTTACTCACACTTGCTTTTTATTTCAGGAACAGTAAACTTGAATTAGATTTGATTGCTCTTTAAAATTGAAAGTTAAATCGATAAAGGCAAACTATTCGAAAGAATAGGAACGCAAAGCTATGAGCCTAAATCCCGTAATTTACGGACAAGGTCGTCAAGCTACCGAAATTGACAATTAGTGGAACAGGGCTTTTTTCCACTCTTCCATTACCCTATTTGTGAATAGTTCACCTTTATCAAATCGCAAATAGGGTTTTTTATTTTACAGAATGGAGGAGTAACATGAAGTCCGGTTTTATGAAAAGATCTTCAAGATCAGTCTGTTTTACGCGGATGATCATCTTAATGCTCGTTTTTTCGTTCCCGTGCGGCATCGGGTACCCTGAAACAGAGATGGTAGTCCCGCAAAAAGAAGCAAACAAAACTCATAGATTAGAAATTATAGGCCTACTATGCCCCCC
>JBDRAX010000137.1:0-2143 GCA_043823375.1 Candidatus Omnitrophota bacterium
GCCCGCGTCGGTGCTTGTTAATGATGAAATGGAGATCCTGAGGTTCTGGGGCCGGTCCAGCTGTTATATGCAGCATAGTACGGGCAGAGCAAGCCTTAATTTGATGAAACTTATCAATAAAGACCTCAGTATGGATCTAAGAGCCGCGCTTCAGGCGGCGGAAAGTAAAAAAACGGGAAAAAAGAAGAACGTACGTTTCAGATATGACGGGCGAGACAGGTATACTGACATGGAAGTTATCAGGGTAAGGGGGGCCCAGGCGGGGGATAATAATTTTTTGATCATTTTTGAAGAAGCCCTCCCTGAGACACATGGCGCGTCAGAAGAAAACGCGGAGCCCGCGCATAAGAAGAGGAATGTTACCGGTAATGATCAGAGAGATACAGAACTCGCCTATACGAAAGAAGAACTTGAAAAGACGCGGGAATATCTGCAGTCTGTTATAGAGGGCCAGGAGACGGTAAACGAAGAACTTAAATCCTCCCTGGAAGAACTGCAGTCAAGTAATGAGGAGCTGCAAAGCACGAATGAAGAGCTTGAGACAGCTAAGGAAGAACTTGAGTCCACTAATGAAGAATTGTCCACGGTGAACGAGGAAATGGAAAAACGTAACGCCGAAATAGACAGGATCAATAATGACCTTTTGAATCTGCTCGGCAGTGTGGATATTTCTATAATAATGCTGGGGGAGGATCTTTGCATCCGCAGGTTCAACTCGACGGCGCGGAAAGTTATGAGCCTTATCCCAGGGGATGTCGGGCGTAAGTTCACGGATATCAAGCCCACAGTCGATATACCCGATGCAAAAAAAATGATATTAGACGTTATGGATTCGCTGAAGCTGAAAGAGCTGGAGGTACAGGATGCGTCGGGTAAGTGGTATTCGGTGCGAATAAGGCCATATGTGACTCTCGACAAAAAGATAGAAGGGGTTGTCATTACGGTCGTTGATATCGATCAGGCCAAGAAGATCTCAGAACAGATAAAGATCATTGCCAGATTTCCGGAAGAGGATCCCAATCCGGTACTTCGCGTAGCGCGGAACGGAAAACTATTATACGCGAATAAAGCCGCGGCGCTTTTGCTTGATAAATGGAAGATCGGGGCAGGGGAGATAGTCCCTGAAAAGTGGAGAAAACCGGTCAAAGCCGCCCTCAACTCGGGTAGTAATATGAACATGGAGCCTGAGGAGGTTAAAGATCTGTTTTTTTCGTTTCTTATAGCCCCTGTAGTGGAAAGCGGGTACGCGAATTTGTACGGCCGGGATATTACCTTGAGCAGGAAAGCTGAGCAGATCAAAGATACTTTGATAAGGGATACGGCGCATACATTAAAAACTCCTGTTGCCACCGCGAAGATGGCTTGTGACAGATGCAGTGAGGCTTTTAACGTTAATGACAGGGATACGATAAACCGGATGCACGGCATTACAAGTAAAAGCCTTCAACTTATGCAGGACAATATAACTAATATCCTGGATTCATTCAGGCTGGAACAGGGGATAAAGGAACCGAAAAAGAAGCACCTGTCACTCCGGAAAATAATAAACGATATTCTGACGGGTAAGAAAAACGTTATTGAAGAGAAAAAACTGAAGCTGGACGTTAATGTCGCCGGGGGCGCGGATAAACTATACGCTTCTTCCGGAGAGATGACTTTACTTATGAATAATCTTATAGAGAACGCGGTCAAATTTACCGAAAAGGCGGCATTTCCATTACAGCGAAGACTGCCGGAAAAGCTGTTCAGATAGAAGTGGCTGATACGGGCTGCGGAATAGACATCAAAAATAAAGACAAGCTGTTCGAGAAATTCTATCAGAGGCATGTTACAGTGGAGGGTGTAGGCATAGGATTGACGATCTGCAGGGAAGTGGTAAAAAGGCATAGGGGCACTATAGAAATCTTATCCCGCGGGATCGGGAAAGGCGCTAAGGTTGTTATTAGATTGCCTAAAAATAATGGCCATTAAGCATAAGGAGACCTATATGGAAAGTGTTAAGAACATTATGGTAGTTGAGGATTCATCGGATATGCAGAATATATATAAAGACATATTCAAAGATTCGGGAGACAAATACTCCGTCGCGTATGAGAATGACGCCAGGAAGGCTTTCAGAAAAGTGTCAGAAAAAAGATTTGAT
>JBDRAX010000138.1:0-3004 GCA_043823375.1 Candidatus Omnitrophota bacterium
TCGTTATACATCTTCATCTCTTCTTGTATTCTCTTATAATCTATCTTCCTTATCCTCGGCATAAAGATGTACCAGTTGGGACAGCCTTCCCTGGATGCGACGCTTCCTATTGTGCTGTTTATGTCCTTTCCTTTCAGCGCGATTTCGAGCATCGCGTATAAAAGGTGCGACGATACTCCGCTTACTCCCTTTTCATTGGGCGCCATTTGCACGTAAAGCGGAGCGTCTTCCGACATAAGCACCGCGGTTTCCTTTTCACTGAGGTCCCTTGTGTCCCCTATTATCACGCGGCTGTTCTTCTCCGCCAGCGGAAATGTCTTTCTTACAGTCTCGAGAGTTTCAGCTAAAGATTCATCCCCTTCCACTATCAGGACATTCTTCGCGTCAAGGTACTTGTCGAGCCCTGTATTAGCCATAACCCTGTCTCTTAACGCGGCTTTTTCAGCATCGGTCCTCCGCGTTCCGTCCGGTTTAAGGCTCGTTTTTATCCTTACCTGAATAAAACCTGACACCGCCTCTTTAACTCTTTTCGCGTCAAGCCCGATACCCGCTATGGAATCGGCTATAAGCCTGAGGCCGGCCGGGTTTTCACCGTCAACCGCTATGCTTAAATATTTCCTGTTTTCGCCCTCCGACATAGCCGCGTACTCTCGAGCGTCCACGGAAAGCCTCATCCTTGAAAGCGCGCGAGCCGCGTGTACCCTGTCGAGCCTCAGGCTGTACACGCTTTTTTCAGAAAGCTCGAGGGATTCCATGTCGTCGAACAGCCTTACAAGGACCCCGGAAAAATACCTGAGTTTATCTATATTCTTTATCTTACGGATATTCCGCGGAGTAAGAGAAGTGATCTCAGGGTGCGTAAGGCTGATAATATCCCTGCGCGTTTTCCCGGCGAAATCCTTCAATATACCGTCAATATCCTCAATATCTTTTACGGTTATGTCAAGAAGCGCGGACATCACGTTTTGCCCGGGTTTTGCCGCGCTTTTTTCCGCGAGAGCCCCGAGCATAAAGCGCTTCTCCCCGGACACTATCCTTTCCATATGAAGGCCGCGCTTCTTCTCAAGTTCCTTTATTCTATCACTGCCAAGCGCGTCATACACATTATCCGGGACACCCACTTCAAGGCTGAAACTTTCGGCTATCCTCTTTACTTTCCGGTGCTTCAAATACCCGGAAATAAGCATCCCCGCTCCCAGAGCTGTGGCGCAGAGAGCGCCTGTGCCGAAAGCGTTAACAACTGTTACCGGAAGCCGCGCGATGAGAGATGAAAAGAGCGCCGCCATAAGCGCGCCCTGCGCCGTATATAACTTCGCGTCAGTCATCCACGGCCATTTAAGGTGAAACACTTCATGCCCGTAATAATACCACATCTGCGTAAGCTTATTACGTTTACTCATCTCCGCCTTATCCACGTAAAGCTTCCCGCCTTTAACAAAAACTATCCTGTCTTCCTCAAAGCCCTGTATATCTTCCGCGCCCTGAAAAGCGGCAATAAGCCCGTGGCCTGTCCTCTCTCTTTCCAGAGTAATATCCAATGTCTGAAAAACATATACAACACCTGTTATCAACAGCCCCTTCAATAAGAGCCCCGCGTCCACGCCCGCGGCCGCGGCCAGAACAGAAAGAATACCCCCCGCAAAAAGCGCGCTTAAAAATGCTGTCAAAGACCCCTGCCACGAAAGGGACGATTCATTTTCATCTCCCGGTTCTTCCTTAAGATAATCCGTCATATCCTGTGTCTTTTCCGTTATGCCGGAAGATTCGATAACTTTCAGTATCTTTTCCGCTATATCCGAAATTCTTTCTTCGCTCGCAGCCACGACATCCACCACGTGCTGATACTTTTCGGGGGTTATCCGCCTCGTTTGTAATTTCCTCGATAAATCCGTCCTGACGATTTCAGCATATATTTTATCCGCGATATAATCTTCCGCCATGGCGCAGAATTTTCGAAGGTTCTCATCGACAGTCGCGTGGTCCATTTCCATATAACCCGCGCCTATATTGTCTTCTATTACAAGCGCGAGGAAAATGAAATCCCTCAGGAAATTATATCTTTTACCGTCCTTTGTCCTGCCGAGAGCCAGGCCCATAGCGGCTTTTATATTTTTCCTGACAGTGTCATCATAGAATTTCCTGCGTTCCGTTTCGTCTATCTCCTCATCGTCGCTTTTAGTCATGAACTCAAAGAACGTGTCTTTCTCAAAAACCCCCAAAACATGTCCCTTCACCCTGTTTTCCACAGCCCGGAAAATCTTCTGAATAATAACCGTATTACTCTTTTTGATGAGTTCCACCACTTTTTTTGACCGCGACCGGGTCTTTATTAAACCCACTAAATTGACCGCTCCCATAATTCTTCCCAGCAGGGTCTTACCGGACATTTTCTCCTTCATTTTGATTCTGTGCTGTTCTTCTCTCAGCTTCCTGAGTTCCTTTTTATTATACTCATCCCTGGCTATCTGTATCAGTTCTCCTGCCAGAGAATAATAAAACCTGGCTTCAAGCCCCGCTATTCCTGAAAGCCCGCCCGGGCCGGGGAACTCATCCTTTTCTTTTTTTGCTCTGTCCATTATAAAAACGAGCTGGTCCATAACCCGTGAATATATCTTTACAGTGCTGTTTTCTTCCAGGCTTTTTCTTCCATCATATTTACCTGTTATCCGTTCGTCCGCGTCAATAAAACCTTCGGCCTTAAGCCCTGCCATAAGATTCGCGGTATCTACCCCCAGGTAAAGTGAAAAACTTTCATTCTCCCGCGCAGCGGCTGTCATAAGAAGGCTTATATCTTCAGCGTACGGTCTGAAAACCCCGAGATCAGAGCTAAACTCCTCAGTTTTTCCGCTGAATTTAACGGTTACATGATTATTCCCGTCCAGATAGCCTCTCGTCTTTAACCTTGCTTCAAGCTTTGAAACATCTGTCTTTTTCTGAAAAAACATTTCTTCCGTCACAACGCCGCGCGCGGCATTCCTGTACCTTGTTTCAGCTATTGTCCACG
>JBDRAX010000139.1:0-6148 GCA_043823375.1 Candidatus Omnitrophota bacterium
AGTTGCCTGTTCTTTTTTATATATAATTTAATTTTCCCCATATCCACTACTTCCCCACAGTTTCCGTTCAACACACCAGATAAGAAATCTCAAACTCGCCTTTCCCTTATTTCGGCACATCGCTTCCGCGCGATATTCTCAAGGTATTTCTCGATCTCGTCATACGCCTTGACCCCTGAAATATTGTTCTTTTCCTCAGGATCCCCGTTCAAGTCATATAACTCCCGTAATCCCCTCGGAACAGTTTCCCGTCTGTCACAAAATTCCCTGAAAATATATTTATATTGTTTCGTCCTTACCGCGATATTTATTGGTTTTCTTTCAAGGTCACAGGGGCCGCTCGATAGATTTTCACAAATGATATACGTTCTTTCTTCCGCCGCGGAGGAACAAACGGAATGCCCCATAAATTCATTGACAGGGCCTATCCCGGCTAAATCCAGTATAGTCGGAGCGATATCAAGTGTAGTACATAAATTACGCGTTACATGCTGCTTGAAATTGGCATTATGAAATATCATCGGGATTTTCAATACTTCTTCATATCCTTCTCCAACCGGAATATGAGAAAAAACACGGTTAGGCCTGCCGGCATTATGCGCCCCGTGATCACTGGATATAACTATTAAAGTTTCATTCAACAACTCATTGTCTTTCAAAAAACCGACTATTCCGCGTATATTCTCATCAACATACCTCAGCGCGAGATCATATTGAAAATTACCGTGATATTTCCGGCCAAGCCTAACCCTGCCCGCGTGCACTTCTCTATATCCCGGGGGAAATCCCACCTTACCTGAAATACAATTCAGATCATGCACATCCAGAAAATGGGCCCATAAATAAAAAGGCTTACCGGAATTGTTCCCTATCCAATTCGTAATGGCCTTTTTGAGATATTCCGCGTTGATATTTGATCCGCCGCCCGAGACTTGCACGGAAAACATCCTTAAAACCTTTCTAATCGCGCTGTCACATAACGCGCGGGCCTTCTTCGCCGTGTTTTTGGGAAGCCCCACAAAAGTATACAGATCTTTATAGGAAATCTGGTCGAGGCACTCTAACAGATACCCATGAGGCTCAGCGTCCAGCTGATTCAATTTTTCCTGCAATAATTTTCGCAATAATTGAAAGTTATGCCTGTATACGCGCTTGTCATATTGTAACTTTCCCAAAAGCAATTCGCCGCGCTTTTCTTCGCAAAAAGGCAGAGCGTAGCGGAAAAGGCCGTTCAGTATCGTTTTAGTTATACCGCGGAATTCATTTTCTTCTATAGTTTTATTCTCCTTAAGCCTTTTATAATACTGGCAGTAAATACCCGCTAAAGTTTCCCAGAAAAGTTTTATATCAAAGATCTCATAAAATTCATCAAAACCTCTTTCATACCCGAAAAAACGGCTGAGAAATATGGACGTCGAAAACGCGGCCGTTCTATACCCGTTATTTTTAAGCACCTGCGCCAAAGTTACCGGCCGCTCTTTTATACCCGCGTCATACCCGCCGAAATCAAGCGGTAAAGTAGAAGTAAATATGCTTGGGAATGAAAATTGCGTCGGATGGCTGTGAGTGAAAGCGTTGGAACATGAAATACCGTTCTTCATCAACGACTCGATCGTCGGAGTCGTACGTATAGGATATCCGCCGCACGGCAGTCTATCATAACGCATAGAATCAACTGTCAAAAAAATTATATTTTTTATTCCCCTGGCCATCTCAATCCCTGAAAATTTTGTGTGTTCCTTCTCTTTTACCTGAACCCGATAACTTCCAGCAGAAAACTAACCCTATGTTCCCAGGAATGTTCCTTAAGAGATCTTTCCCTCGCCAGTTTCCTTGCCCTTACGCATAATCCCTCATCGCCAAGAAGCCGCCTGATCTGGCTTAGACATTCCGCCCTGTTCCTGAAAGTAAATACTTCTTTATCTATGTCAAAGTATTCCGCCAGATGTTCGTTATGTGTCGTGAGCATCAGGCCCCCTGACATTGGAATTTCAAAATCCCTGCACTTCCCGCACTGATACCGGGTATACCCGATGTCCCCGAAATTAAGATTTATTCTCGACGACGAAAATATGTCGGGGACTTTCTCGTTTGGAACAAAACCATTATCCCAGCCCGCTCCGAAAGCCTCCACATTAACGCCGTTTCTTCTAAGCCATTTTATGAACGGTTTTCTCTCTCCGTGCGCTGACCCCAGAAAAGAAACATCATATCTGAACGGAACTTCCCGCGGATAAAAAAAGTCCTGATTCGCGGCCAGCGGCCATAAGAGAGCTATCCCCCCCTCACTACGGTACTTTACCAGAGATTCAGGCGCCTGCGTAAGATTTAAGTCATATATACCGCACAGATCAACCGGACCGGTCCAGCGCCCTCCGGCCATCTCCCCGCGAAAAGATAAACGGTCATCCAAATGGAACGATGCCGTTACAATACCCATATTGTTGATCGTTTCTATTGTCCGGGGGCTCACTCTGTACCCACCGAAATAGGTTAAAACCATATCTACCGGTTTTTTCTTATGCGCTTCTTTCACAAACTCGATAAAATGCGCGTTCATCGCCTCGCGCGTGTTTACCCAGTCCGGATCCGCGAATTCGAACCCGTATTTTGAATAATAGTAAACAACAACGTCCGCGTATTTATCAAGGGCCGGCACTATATTATGCGAATCCCAAGGGATCGGGCAAGAAGCGTAGATAAGGCGAAGATCTTCTCTGGATTTTTTATTCACAAAGATGTTTCTTTTTTTCAGTTTGTGCTTGACCTGCCGCTTTATCTCTTTCAAAGAAGGATTATCAGAAACCCCGAGTTTCTTCGCCGTTTTTTCATAATGATTTTGCTCCCAATTTATACGCCACACCTCCCGGCACTGCCTGTATTTCGTGCCCAGCGCGCGTATACCCGGAGTCTTTTTCAGAAAACTTTTCAGGCTATCATACTTATTCATTTGATCTCCCGGGCACTTCCCACTCCATAGAATAACAAAGGGTCCTCACATCTTCCGAATCGTATTTTCCGTTAAAATGAGGAACAAGCCACATAAGGCTCCTCGAAATCATCTCCGGAAAATTTTCCACCGTCATTATTGCTTCAGGCCATTTATTTATAACATTCCTGTAGACATCAATATCAGCCTTACCGTATCCAATCGCCACATGATCATCCTCTTCAAGAAAATTGTCTGAAAAGTGTATGATCTCCGGGCTTCTGTCTCCTTCCAAATAAGGGCTGATAAATTCTTTCAAGCCATATCCGTTCTGGCTGGAAGAAAGCGCCAGATGCCCCATATCGAGAACGATACCCACTCCAAGCCTCTCAGCAAGAGCTATGTGATGACCGGGAAGAGACGTAATCTCACGATATTTCACCCCATCGCGGCTATAATATCCACCATTCTCTAAAAGACAATTAACTTTCCTGTCTGCCGCGTACTCACATATCCCCACAAGGCTTTTAAACGTAGCGTTCAACAATTCTTCATCATACCGGTTATCTTTCGCGTCCTCTTTTACCGCTCCATGTAAAATCAGATTTTGAATTCCCAGCTGAGCGCAACTATCAATGTGGCTCTCTGTTTTTCTTTTGAAATTTCCCACTTCATCTTCAGCCGGCAAAACCAGGCCATGCGCGTTAAAAACAAAACCCTTACCGATAAGATCTTTCAGCCTTACATGGCCTGTCAACAATGAACACGGGATCTCGAAATGTTTAAAGATCCCCCTATACCCACCCAAAGACTCGATCTCTTCCTTTTTGCCAAGTTTAACCGCTATACACATGCTGTTATCCATCTTTATCACGGGAAGGTACGGCACATTTCATCTTTTATGAATACTTGCTCTGTTATTTCATTATAAGGGCCGAAAGTACACCTTGGGCAATTTCTCGGATCTATACCGTCTATAAGATCTTTATGGAACTTAGATCCCCACACCTTCAATATCTCTCGAGGCTCAGGATCGTGCTCACACAGGATAAGATCCTTTCTCCCCCGCATATCGAAACAAAGATGACATTTTCCGTCCGCGCCAAAAGTAGCAAGAAGTGGAGTAGCCCAACACTTCGAAAAATTGATCTTCCGCACAAGATATGGATCAAATTTATGCCTTATACCAAAAAATCTGAAATGCCCGTCCTCAATACTCATCGCGGATGCTATCTGTTTGTCAATATCTTCTAAAATATCATAAAAAGATATCGGGTCCTTATCTCTTGTAACCGAAATATTGTCCCAGCCTACCGGCCTGAGATGAAAATCACGAACACCCATTGATTTCGCAAGTTCCGCTGACTGGAAAATTTCACCCGCGTTTATCGGATGTAAAAGATATTTATAAGAAACGTCGCAATTTGTGCCTAACTCCTCCACTTTTCGGGTAAGTTTCCGAATATTTTCGATAACCTTATGGAACATCTTCTTATCCGGTATCCCCTTTACCTTAGCATAAGTCTCCGGAGTCCCCGCATCCATGGAAAAGCCGCACCACCTACAAGTCCGGGCTATAATATCAATGTGCTCATCCGTCATTAACGCCCCATTGGTTATTACCCCGGCTTCCACCCCGTTCTGATGCAAGCGTTCAAGCAGAGCATTTGTCCCCGGATTCATAAGAGGCTCTCCTCCACCCGCTACACATGTAGAACGAACCCCCCACTCCTTATAAAAATCGGCAAGCTTTATAAGATGCGCTTCCGACATCGTGTGTTTTTCTCCTTTCATATAATCGAAAGCGTTACACCACAAACATTTGTAATTACATCTGTTTGTAGGATCCGTGTCAACAGTAACAGGCGGCAGGAATTCCCCCTTTACTATTCCTTCAAAGTGTTCCCGCCACATAAGAACTTTCATGGAATTAAAAGCGTTATATGGATTCGTCCATTCCCTCATTTCCGGCTCCTTTCTATCGAATTTATAATACACTCTTCCGCATAATCTTCTGACCTTTTCAGAGAAAATATCTTTTTTAACTTTGTTATATCCATTTCATAGAACTGCTGTTCGGCGTCAGGACGAACCGCTATTTCCCTGCCGGCCGCTTTTCCAAGATCCCCAACCGATACCGCCCCCTCTCCCCCTGTATTGAATATTTCATTACCGATACCTCTGCCGACCAGAGCTTCGATTACCGCTGCTATCTCGGAAGCTGTGATAAACTGCAATTTTGACTCGGCTTTAATAAAAAGCGCCTGCCCTTCCAGAATATCCTTGACCGGGCCTTTTTTCATGCCTTTCCCGATAATGGCCGCGCACCTCAAAATAAGATATTTTTTCGCGTATTTTTGAACCAATAATTCTGAAACATATTTATGAAATCCATATGGGCATACCCCCTTGAGATGGATATTCGCGTCTTCACGGGTTTTATATAGATCCTTCTGATCAGCGTACACATCGGAGGAAGAAATATATACATAAACTTTCGCGTTAAAATCCAGTAAAGATCTATAAACGGAAACAGTCGAGGCGTCAAAATCTTCCACGATGTTATTATTCGCCCAAAAGCGCTTACTATTCCCTGCCGCGTTTATAAAAACATCAAATTCTTGGCCGATAAAGTCCTTATAATTTTCCCTGGATACGCCGTGAACATCATATTTCGCGGTATAATATCTGATAAGCTCACCGCCCAAAAAACCATTAGCCCCTAAAATCGCGATCCTCATTTTTTTCATACCGGGCGGAAGGCATCCATGCCTCAATTTTTCGCTCGGCCCCTTCTAAATTTTTTACATTGAGTTGAAACCCTATTCTTAGTTCAAGAAGTGAACATTATATCACCACAGGCCTTAGTAGGCAAGAGCAATCACACCCTCAGTCGAACAAAACTCAAAAACTCCTTGACAAAGCTCACTCCGTGTGATAAATTGTCCCCCTAAGTTAATTGATTTTAAATAGTTAAGGAGATAAGACAATGGCAAATATAAAATCAGCTTTAAAAAGTCTGCGTAAAGACGCTAAGAAAAACGCCATCAACAAGGCTGTTGTTTCCGAATTACGCACAATAACAAAAAAAGCACGGCTTCTTATAGGTGAAAATAAACGCGAAGAAGCGGATACAGTTTTGAAAAAGCTTGAATCAAAACTCTCCAGGGCGGCGAAGCATAATGTCATCAAAAAAGGGAACGCTTCCCGCCATATCTC
>JBDRAX010000140.1:0-2313 GCA_043823375.1 Candidatus Omnitrophota bacterium
TTTATATCGTTTTCTTTTTCGGTTAAAATTGAATAAACAATCCGTTCATCGATTGAAATATAATCATGTCCGATAACATTTCTAAAGCCTATCATTTTTTTTAGTAAGGATAAATCTTCGGTATCAATAATTTTCTTTTCAAAAAGAATTACCGCGGCCTCATATGAGTTTTGGGGGAAACCGTAGTCTTCGTCCACGACAATATGTTCGATCATATCCAGTATATGATTTATTATTTGGAACAAATTGTATTCTACAATATCCCGCGCGGTTGAATTCGCTTCAAATTCCTCATAAGACAAACTTTTATACACAGAAATCTTTTTTAGATGTTTATCAATTTGTTCAAGTCTGGATACTATCACATTTTTGTCAACCATTCTCATGCCTCCGTTTTATCCGCGAGATCTTTAATTTTTGTAAATTTTTTCCATCTTCATGCAAGCGTAAGTTTCTGAAATAATCTGCCTTCATCTCTTCTTTTTCTTTCGCGCAAAGAGCTATTCCAAGGGAAAAAGCCTTAAGAACCAACCCGGGTGCCGCTTGATTTACCAAAACAATATCCACTTTCCTTTTTAATGTAAGTTCTAACTCCAAAGCCAGATCCGTTCTTTCGGAAAAATCCAATTCACCGCCTATTAGAATATCCGCATCACTACCGGGCAGTGGCTTTTTAATGATCGAGCCAAACAAAAACGCGTATTTAACGCTGTGGTTCTTTTTTAGTATTTCTTTAACTTTGTCGATATTTTTTACTTTTTTATCCATGTTTCTCATTTTTTCAGTATGTCCATAAATTTATGCTGTTTTAACAGATTCTCGTATTGTCAAATTGAAAGTCTTTTTAGCTGTTCATAAACGCTTTTTATGCTAAAAATACGTCTTCTCTTTTTATGAATTCGTAGATACCCTCTGCCTGCTCAGAATCATAAATATGAACTATGAGATTTTTTTAGTTGCGCGTTTTTATCATTCATTGCAGTACTTCCCGTTGTGCTGTTATTGTCCTGTTCTTTCAAATATTTTTTCTAAGCTGTCTTCACTTTTTGTTTTTCTTTCGCGTTTGACGGGCATTTGCCTGTCCAGCAATATTGGCACAGTTTTTCTTTCGGAAGACCTACGGCTTCCATCAAGTCTCGGAGTGTCTGAAACCTTACGGTTGTGACGTCTAGATCTTTTGTGATCCATTCAACCATTTTCTTATATTTTTCGGATTCGGGATCCATATATTCAGAGACATCTTCGATGTCTTTCCCCTCAATAGCCTTTATCGCTTTACGCGCGGCGAGTTCGTTTATGCTTCTGGTGGAAAGACAAAATTTGCAAGGGAACATCAGCGGCGGGCATGCCGCGCGCACATGCACTTCTTTCGCTCCGTCCGTCCAGAGTTTATTGACTGTGAAATTCTTAAGCTGTGTGCCTCTTACGATAGAATCTTCACATATAACGATCTTGTTGCCGTTAATTATGTCTTTTATCGGAATAAGTTTCATGGTCGCGATGAGGTCGCGAGTTTCCTGCGATGGAGGAGTGTAACTGCGCCCATAACCCGGCGTATACTTCACCAAAGGTCTCCTTAAAGGTTTTCCGGATTCCATAGCATATCCAATGGCATGCGCGACACCCGAGTCGGGTATCCCCGCGACCAGATCCACTTCAATATCTTTGTCGTACCGCGCTAAGCTCTGTCCGCATTTTTCTCTTACAACTTCTGTATTGATACCTTCATAACTTGAAGCCGGAAATCCCGTATATATCCACAAAAACGTGCATATCTGCATATGTCCGTTACCCTCTCGCTGAGAAACCATGCCGTTTTCGTTTAAAAGCACGATTTCTCCGGGAGAGAGATATTTTACTATCTCAAACTTATTGTTTGGAAACGCGGTTGTCTCTGAGGTAACGGCCCATGCGCCGTCTCTCTTTCCGACAATGAGCGGTGTATACCCCAATCTGTCCCTTGCCGCGTACACGCCTTGTTTGTTTAAAAGTAACAGTGAACACGACCCTTCGATTTTATCAAACATCTTTTCAATGCCATCGACAAGAGTTTCACCCTGATTAATTATTTTGGCTATAAGTTCAGTAACATTGACATTGCCGCCGGCGGTCATTTCACTGAATGATATATTTTTTTCAAGCAGATCCCGCGAAAGTTCATCTGTATTCTAGATAAGCCCTCTTTTAAACATACAAAACGGACCGAATTTCGATTTAAGAAAGATCGGCTGTTCGTTTCTGTCTGAGATAACGCCTATTCCCTTATTCCCGGACATACGTTTCGCGTCTTGGTAAAACTTCGATTTAAATTGA
>JBDRAX010000141.1:0-3732 GCA_043823375.1 Candidatus Omnitrophota bacterium
GCCTCTTTCCTTTTCAGCACTCTTTTACCGGCTGAGGCGCGGGATATTAATATTGAAAGCCCGGCTCTCGGCATACAGTCACCTTTTCAGCGTGCCATGCTCGGCGCGGGGATCGATGTACCTTCATGTGTATTTGATAAATCTACTTCTCCTCCTCTAATCGGTGAACCTCGCCGCTGGTTTATTCTTGAAAGTGAATTCAACTTCTCTCTCGAATACATTATGAAAGAGTTCCGGGATAATCCAGGTATTAAAGCTATGAGCAGAATGAAAATCAATACAGCCCTTACTGAACACGCGTCCCCACGGAAAAGGCTTATTACTTTCACATCCAACCCTTCCCGCGATAACTCCGGAAAAATAGACACCGCGGTATCTATTGATCTTCAGGACAAATCTCCGGTTAAGCTCAATATATCCTTTACCCCATGCTCCCTGCAGGAACTTACATATGGCAATAACCTCAACGTATCACGCGTAAACGACACGGAAGGAAAAACAACAACACCGGATACCGCGTATGAGGAAGATTTTACAGTGCCTGAAGGTAAAATCGATATATCCTCTTTATCTGAAAACCAGAAAAAACAGCTCGCGGATAAGTTCCTGAGATTCGAGATAATACCGGTTTGGGGTGAAAACTTAGATACGGAAATGTTCCTTGCTTTACTTAAGCGGGAAAAGGAACTTAAAGACGCGGGGTACAAAACACTGCCTACCGAGGCATGGGGTGAAGAAATGGATCCGGAAATAGTTTCTGCGGCTGTTGAGTATAACGCAAAGACCAGTAAATCTATTTCTGATTATGACATACACCCTGCTGAAAAAATATTTATTCGATCAGTTATTAACGCAGTTGAAAAAAGCGGGATCTTTTCTGAAAATGTTATTTCCATACTACGAAAAACATTTTTTTTTAAGGAGCCTACTACTAATTTTAATAACATGTTAAGCCCCCTTATACTCATTAAAAAAAATAAAACCGTTCTTATAAATTATAAAGAGTCCACGAAATCTACTTACACAGAATACTATGATAACATTGAAGACTATTATGACTTGCTCAGTTTTTCTCACCTGATTACAGGCATATTAATTGATCTTCAATTAAAAATCTTCGCATCTAAAGATAAATACAACATTGATTACAATAATTTCTTGCTAAGTTTTTTTTCAGGGAAGTTTTATGCTGCTCATTTTGATAAGAATATTTCGCCAAAGTGGGAAGAGTATCAGTCTTTAGCTTGTGAGATAAGGGAAGTTTTGAACACGACTAAAAGTTTTTGTCTATTCTGGACGGCTTTTGAAAAAAGTGACATTTTTAGTGCCCTGAGAAGTTATGAAAAGTTAGGAGCGGTAACACAGGACCATTATTTTCATAAATATTTGGAAAAATTAGAAAGTGAAAATGATTTCAGAGCCCGAGCTATTCTCCAGGAAATAAGAAAAACTAATAAAGACTCGGAAAGTACTATAACAAGGAAAATCCCGAATCATCATTCTTCGATCTCGCACCTATGCTTGAAAGTGCAGCAGAGAAAATCCAGGCCAAACAATTTAAATGGAACCCTGAAGAAATAAGTTTTCCGCGCAACCTGAGGCCCTATGATAAAATAATAGAAGAATTAAATAAACAGCCTGTTATTATCACCATGAATATCGACTATTACCTTCTTTCCAGTTATTCCGATCAATGTGATAAAGATCTTAAACTGTGGGCTTATATTATTGTATATTTAACTTCAAAAACAAATAAAATCTTTTTCCGTTTCAGGAACTGGGATTTCGAATTCACCCGTGTCCTCAAAGAAAGAAAAAGATGTGGCAGATTTCATAGGCCTGAGGAAAAACCTGCGATGGTATACTTTTATACTTACATATTATCTGCCTTAGACGAACTATCGAAAGAGAAGGATTTTGATTATGAATATGTAAAAAGCCGTATAATCCAGGAATTTGTGCATGAACAGCCGACCCCGACCGAAATGAAAGCCGTGCCTATACCGGACACAGCCGAAGAATACTCAACTGATCTCCAGGAAAAGTCATATACACAACCTGAACTTATTGCCCTGCCCTCTGCGGAAAGGCTCGAAATCAATATACTCGGATTTGAAACGCTAAAAGGTTTAAAAAAACTTGATCAAGATACATCTTACGTCATAGTAGATGACAGTCCCCTCCAAGGTACGGACAAAGGCATGCTCCGCATACATAATTTCACTGATGCCGCTCTGTTCGGCATCCTCCAAGCCGCGTGTATGTATGCTAAAATACAGGATGATGCAGACCCTGAATCCGAACCGGTTCTTCCAAACACGGTCAATGATGTGTTCCCCATTGTTAAACGTATGTTTGAACGTGTACAGCCCGGGGAAATCATTGATAAAGATGTTTTCGAAAATATGCTTTTCAACAGAAAAAATGAAGTACGCATGGAACTTTATAAGACCTTCTCATTCCCTGATCTTATCAGAGATGTGTGGCATTCGCTCATACACTATTACGACAATGTTTACAAATTGTGGCGCGACGCGTAGGATACGGGAGTTCTGTTGGAAATTTTTTCGCGAAGCTTGGAGCACATTCGATGTTAAGCGTTACCCATATTCATATTTCGCGATACAATGGAACGCCTCATGCTTCGCCGTAGGGACGGTTCTAAATTTAAAGTCAAACCTGTCCCCGAAATTATGCTTAGAACTGTCCCCTCCGGAGATATCGAAAAAAAAAACGAACAGACGAACTTTGGTTGGCGGGTGGTTTTGGGAGTGGCTTGATATGCCGCTTTCGCGTAAGGCAGCGCGTACCGGTTCTGAAAAGAGGATTTTGAATTGACCGTTTTATTTGCTGTTTTGTTTTTGGGATCGCGTTAAAGGTTCGGGCATTCCCCCTAAAACCGGTACGTTCATTATTACGACAATGTTTACGGATTGTGGCGCAACGCATAGGATACGGGCGTTCTGTTCGTGGTGAAGGGCGGACACACAGGTCATAGGCGTTAGGTTAATATTGAGATAATATTCATAAGGTTTTTGACATAAAGCAGATAGGTTGAAAAAAGAAATGTTGATCCCGTAAAAAATAAGGCATGAGATGTTCTTTGTAGATACAATAATCATTCGCCCTTAATGCGTGTAATCCGTTTTTATTAATATTAATCAGGGCGAAAAATTTTTCGCCCCTACAGGATAAGACATCATGCTATCGGAGTATTTAAAAACTACGCATCAATAAAGGTTTACGGCATTAACCTAACACCTATGACACACAGATCCGCCACTACGCACCGCGGTTTTGGGAGCAATACTCTTATAACTGGTACGTTGTTTAATGGCGGAAATTGATTGGCTTTTCTCGCGGAGGGGTGGGATAAGCAGGTTTCTCGCTCTGTCGAGTTTTCAATGTGCGGGTTTCCTAAAATAAAATCAGGCTTTTTGTTTTTACAGCCTGTGGCATCACACAATATAATTACTACGAAACATTATACAAGATTGTTATTTTTTTAATGATTGGATCCCTTTTATTATGAATATAAAAAACATCCGGCGTTCGAATTTTTTTATACGGATTCTCAGCTCACTTTGCATAGCCTCTTTCCTTTTCAGCACTCTTTTACCGGCTGAGGCGCGGGATATTAATATTGAAAGCCCGGCTCTCGGCATACAGTCACCTTTTCAGCGTGCCATGCTCGGCGCGGGGATCGATGTACCTTCATGTGTATTTGATAAA
>JBDRAX010000142.1:0-12005 GCA_043823375.1 Candidatus Omnitrophota bacterium
ACTCGTATTCCAGATGTGGTATGAAAAATGGATCAAAGCGTGAAGCGCGCGGCGGGTATCTCTTAAAAAGGTCTTAACAGATCATTCCTTTGCGTTTATAATATCTATTCACTTAATCTACAGAAAGGAAGCAGGTGTTTCATGGCAAAAGTCGCAGTTATAGGCTCCGGGTATTGGGGAAAGAACCTGGTAAGGAATTTTTATTCGTTAAAAGCCCTTTCCGCCATATGTGATACAAATGCCGATACTCTGAAGAGTTTCAGGGAAAAATATCCGGATGTATACGTTACGGATGATTACCCGGAAATACTGGAACGTAAAGATATCGACGGGATCGTGATCGCGACACCGGCCGCCTTTCATTTCGAACTGGCCAGAGAGGCGTTCCTGGCGGGGAAACACGTTTTCGCTGAAAAACCGCTTTCGTTGAATACGCGCGACGCGGAAGAACTGATAAGCCTCGCGGAAAAGAACCGGAAAACCCTGATGGTCGGGCATATCCTGCAGTATCACAGCGGTGTACTCAAACTCAAGGAGCTTATAGACGCGGGCGAACTGGGGAAAATAGAGTATATTTACTCCAACAGGCTTAATATGGGGAAAATACGCACTGAGGAAAACATACTCTGGAGTTTCGCCCCGCATGATATCTCGGTCATATTGATGCTGCTCAATGAATACCCGGAAACAATATATACGACAGGGGGCGCGTACCTGCAGCATAATATAGCGGACGTCACTTTAACCACCATGTCTTTTCCCGACGGGGTAAAGGCCCATATATTTGTATCCTGGCTGCATCCGTTCAAAGAACAGAAACTCGTAGTCGTGGGGGATAAGAAGATGGCGGTGTTTGACGATATGACGGATGAAAAACTCTTTTTGTACCCGCATAAAGTTGAATGGATAGACAGGGTGCCCGTAGCTTCAAAGGCGGAGGTTGAAGCCGTTCCTTTTAAAATGGAAGAACCCCTGAGGTCAGAATGCGCCCATTTCCTGGAATGCGTGGACGGCAAAACCTCTCCCAGGACTGACGGGCATGAGGGCCTCAGAGTGTTAAAGATACTTCAGGCTTCGCAGGAGTCGCTGGAAAAAGGGGGACAGGTTATAAGCCCCGGCAAAAAAGCGCCGCGTGAAAAATATTCAGTACATGGGTCTTCCTATGTCGATGAAGGCGTGGAAATAGGCGAAGGCACGCAGATATGGCATTTTTCGCATGTCCTTAAGGGCTCAAAGATAGGTAAAGACTGCAGGATCGGCCAGAATGTGGTCATAGGGCCGGACGCCGTTGTCGGGGATAACTGCAAAATACAGAATAATGTGTCCGTATATAAAGGCGTTGTTCTTGAAGATAACGTGTTCTGCGGGCCTTCCATGGTGTTTACAAATGTCCTGAACCCGAGGAGCGGAGTACCGCGCATGCATGAGGCTAAGGATACAATTGTAAGAAAAGGCGCGACAATAGGCGCCAACGCCACGATCGTATGCGGCAATACCATCGGTGAATACGCTTTTATAGGCGCGGGGGCTGTCGTGACAAAAGATGTACCGGCGTACGCCCTTATGAAAGGTAACCCCGCGCGGCATTCAGGGTGGATG
Organism: Candidatus Omnitrophota bacterium; assembly: GCA_043823375.1. GTDB lineage: Bacteria > Omnitrophota > Gorgyraeia > Tantalellales > Tantalellaceae > JBDRAX01. The sequence continues at coordinate 1,600 of JBDRAX010000142.1, forward strand.
TGTGAATGCGGTGTCAGGATAAAATTCGAAGGTACTAACGGCATATGCCCGTCATGTTCTTCGCGCTACGTGGAAAAAAATGGAAAAGTCACAAGGAAATAACAGGATAACCATTCTCGGCTGTCCGGTGGATAACCTTACGCTTGAAGAAACAGTCAAGGTGGTGGAAGGATTTATAGCGGAGGGTAAGCCGCGCCAGTACATCGCCATAAACGCCGGTAAAATAGTGAAGATGAACCAGGATCCCGAATTTCGCGGGATACTCTTTGACAGCGATCTCAATATTGTGGACGGCCAGCCTTTGTTATGGATCGCGCGGCTCTTTGGTACTCCCGTAAAACAGAGGTTCGGAGGGATAGACATCATAGACGCGGTTATGCCGGTATCCGAAAAAAAAGGATACGGTATTTACTTCCTCGGGGGAAAAAAAGAAATACTGGATGAAGTGGTTGAAAAGTACAAAAAAATGTATCCCGCGCTTAAGATAGCCGGTACCCGCGACGGGTACTGGAAGGCTGAAGAAGAAGCGGGCGTCGTAAAAAAGATAAAAGAGTCGGGAGCGGATATAATATTTTTCGCCATGAGTTCTCCCCGTAAAGAAGAGTTCCTCAAAAAAAACATGATAGAGATGGGCGTGCCTTTTGTGGCGGGCGTGGGAGGGGCTTTCGACGTCATTTCCGGGCGGACTAAAAGAGCGCCGGTATGGGTACAGAAGATCGGTATGGAATGGTTTTACCGTATTCTTCAGGAGCCGGGCAGGTTGTGGAAAAGGTACTTTTTCAGCAACACGTTGTTCGCGTGGATCGTGATCAGAGAAGCGGCGCGGCGCTTCATTTTTAAAACAGGAAAAAAAATATGACAAACCTGCTTTTGCCGCTGAAAAAGATGAAGCTTCCGCTTGTATCCGGACGGACAAAGAAGCTTTTTATATATTGCGGAATATTTTTTTATGTTTTTCTCTGCGGCCTTCATTTTTTTTCCGGCAGGGAACTGTGGCTTGATGAAGTGAGTGTGCTGGAGAACATAAAGGAACTTTCTCCGTCCGCTGTTTTCGGCCCGCTTAAACACAGCCAGGCCTTTCCGCGGCTTTATCTTCTGGCGGTGCAGGGGCTGGGAAGTAAATTTAATTACAGCCTTATCAGCCTGAGGGCTCTGCCTTTTATATTCATGATCGCCGCTTTTTTCCTGTGGCTCAGGATATACAGAGAAGAGGAAGGCGCCGGTACCGGGTATATGTTCTTCATACTCTCCTGGTGCGCGTCCCATTTTATGACATATTATTCAGCGGAGCTGAAACAATATTCCGCTGAAGTGTTTGCCGCGGGAGTATTTACTTATTTTATCATCCGCCAGAAGAAATATCTGGATAACGGGGCTTTTGACAGGTTTTTAGCGCTCAGGTATTGCCTTTTGCCGTCATTAATACTGATCTCGTATACCGGGTATTTTTTTATCCTTCTGCCTTTCTATAACCTCGCGTTGAGTGTAAAAAAAAACAGGACGAATGTTTTATATATTTTGATATATCTGGCCGCGGCAGTCATCTTTGTCCTTATTTCATATAATACGGACATAAAATATACGCGGTCAGACGGGCCGCTCAGGGCATATTGGAATGACTATTTTATCTCGACCGCGTCTATATCCGCTTTTTTTCAGTCTTTCACGGAGGGGCTCAGAAACCTTTTCGTCCGCTGGTTCCTGGAAACAAAACTCCTCAGGCATATTATGACCTGTTTTATGCCCGCGGCATTATTCGCTGTAGTTTTTTACGGTTTCAGGCAGTTCTCGAAAGATAGCGGCAGGGCCCTGTCATTAAAAACAATGACGCCGTACCTTATATTGACGCTTGCCTTCGCGGGTATACTGAAAATATTCCCTTTTACCGGCGCGAGGATCACATTGTATATCGCGCCTTTTATTTTTTACGCTCTTATCAAAGGGATAGAAAGCTTCCGCGCGGGATTTAGATCTGTGTATCTTATTTTTTCATCGGTATTTGTAATAACTCTTATCTCTGTATCGATCTATCTTTTTAATGAATATCTGCGGTTATTCAGCTTATGACCGGCGGCGCGGGCAAGTATTTCGGGGCCGCATTTTTTTGCGTTGCATATTTCAATAATTAAATATAAACTATTCAGGTCAAGGTCAGAAAAATTCACGTAAAGCCATGGGATCATGATCGCCGAAAAAACATGATAAAACCTACAAAAAAAATATATCCCGTTTACTTTTTGATAGATCTAACGATCATCTGCCTGTGTTTTTTTATTTCATATACGCTCAAATATAATTCTCCGGACGGGATATTCTCATCTTTTAACCTGCCCAATGTGCATAACTATTTTTTTATTTTTCTTCTCTGGGCTTTTTTTGTTATCATCGCTTTCAAACGGAGGAATCTTTATACCACGGACAGGAGCCTGACTGTCCCTAAAGAGATATTCCGGGTCGGGATAAGCATATTTTATACAGGGATACTTATGGGGACCGTCATATTCTTCGCTCAATACAAGTTTTTCTCGAGGCAGGTATTCCTTTCAAGCCTGCTTTCCCTGATGGTTTTCCTGAGTTTGTGGAGAGTGGCGAAACGGCTGGTATTGAGAAGGCTCATTTCCCGCGGGTATCATAATATAAACGTCCTGGTAGCGGGATTAGGCAGGGTGGGAAAAATAGTCGCGGAAGAGATCAAAAAAAATCCGTGGAGCGGGCTCAAAATAGCGGCGTTCCTTGATGACAATGTTAAGGAAAATATTGACGGCATACCTGTGGCGGGGAGCCTTGAAGACTTTCCTGTCGCCGCTAAAAAATATTTCATTGATGAGGTTATAGTTACGATACCGTCCGAAAAAAAAGCCGTTTCGGACATTATCAGGCAGGCAAAGAAAATGAATCTCGGCATCAAGGTAGTACCCGAAAATTTCGAGGAACCTCTCCCTATATTGAACATAAGCTACCTGGGTGTTGTACCGCTCCTTTCGTATAAGGAGAGGGGGCATCATAAAGCGGAATACGCTTTAAAAAGGTTTTTTGACCTGATAGTTTCAAGCGCGCTTCTTTTGATCCTTTCTCCGTTGTTCTTAGTAATATCGATATACATAAAACTGGATTCATCCGGCAGTGTTTTTTATACGCAGAGGAGGGTGGGTTTTAAAGGAAAAAATTTTAAATTTTTCAAGTTCAGATCCATGATAGCTGACGCCGAAAAACTCAAAGTCGGGCTGTCAGATAAAAACGAAGTAAAAGACGGTATAATCTTCAAAATGAAAGAGGACCCACGGGTAACAAGAGTCGGGAGGTTCCTGCGTAAATACAGTATTGACGAATTACCCCAGCTTATAAATGTGTTCATGGGAGATATGAGCCTTGTGGGGCCGAGGCCGCCCCTCGCTGACGAGGTGGAACAGTACAGCCATATACATATGCAGAGGCTTTCCATAAGGCCGGGAATGACGGGGCTTTCTCAGATAAAAGGCAGAAGCAACTTAACTTTCAGGAAATGGGTAAAGTGGGACCTGTGGTATATCAATAACTGGTCTTTCGGGCTGGATCTGCAGATCCTCTGGCGCACCATACCCTCAGTCTTAAAAGGCGAAGGCGCGTATTGAACACTGCTTGTACTGGTTTGCGGTATCGGCGCGCATAGGAATAATAGTTTTTTGTAAAAACAAAAAAGTTGGCATTTTGGGGATGAAAACGAATGCATTTTTTGCTAAAATATAAACGTTTGTTGTTTTACGTTATGTGATTAACCAATAGCCGAGAAAAATGTTTAATGAAAAAGAAATAGATATTTTGGTTACTTTAATCGATGCCGAGCTGCAGACAATCGAAGAGCTTGGTATTCCGGAGAAAAGCGATATTTTGAGACAATACGCGAGTAGCCTGCTTAGAATAAGAAAAAAACTGCTCGATATCAGGAAATTTCATTGCGCGAATCTGGTTTTTCATCAGGTGGGGTTTAAAATATTGTTTAACGATACAGAAACAGAGAGGCTATAAAACTTTTTTTAGAATCTGCCATACTGAATTATTTACCATACCAATCCAAAAAAATACTTGCCTGAATTGTAGCCCGATTACGCAATTACAAATGCGCGATTACGCGATTATTTTTTGTCTTTATATCGCAAACAACTGCTGTGAGAACAGCCCTTCCTATGGCTGAATATCGGCCCTGTACTTTTTTAATGTACGTAAATAGCCCGGGATCATAAAAAATAGAAATCCTGTGAAAAAACAATTGTATAAATAATAATAAATAAGTACAATAAACAGTATCACATAGCGGACTATATATCAGGGGACGTGATGCCCCGGTACCGGCAAAGAATAAAGGGAAAAAATAAATGGCATTAAAAAGTAAGGCGCGTAAAGTGTTTGTCAGCTGTGTGCCTTATAGATCCGACATGGCGGGGAATGAGGCGGTATTATCGAATACCGTGGATCTTATCAGGGATATAGACAGGTCCGTCGAAATATCAGCCCGTTCAGTATGTTCCGGCGCGATATTTGATGAACAAGCATATTCGCGCGGATTTCAGCGGCCGCTGAAGCGCGCGAATAAAAGGCTTATAAGGGAAATACTTAATAATGATATTTATGTGTGGGCAGGCTCGTTTACTATCAGAGAACATCCGCAGTTTCTTCCGAGAGTAGCGGATATGGTGAAATTGTCGGGCAGAAAACTTATACTTTTCTGCTGCGGGATGAATTCGGAGGATAATTTTACCGGATATAAATTGAGGTCGCCGTTCAGGATCAACACGCTGAATTTCATGGAAAAGTTGACAGGTACTCATATACATCTTGTGAAGGAATACGAGAACAGAGTTTCCTGTAAAACAGCGGCGCTTATTAAAAGATCTCTTGATAAGGCCGATCTGGTCCTGGTTCGGGATAAATATACGCGGGATTGCCTTATTAATACCGGTATAAAAGTCCCGGTCCATACTGCGGCGGACCCGGTTGTAATGCTCCGAGCCTCCGGTGAGAAGAGGGTAGATGATGTCTGGGCGGAGAACGGGCTGTGGACGGGTGGAGCGCCTGTAATAGGAGTAAATTTAAACCTTAACACAAAAGCGCGCCGGGCGAAGATAAAAGAACTGTCTTGTCTTCTGGATTCTCTGGTGAAAAAGACAGGCGCGCGTATTCTTTTTATCCCGGTGGGCCCGGGAATTGATACCGCGGATCTGGTATCAATAAGGTCCGGGATGAAAATGGAAAAAGAGGCCGCGGTTTTGAAAGACTGCCTCAGCCCCGCTGATATCGCGGGAGTTATTTCAAGGACCGATCTTGTTATATGTTCGGATTATCATTTCATGATATTCGCCGGTGTCGCCGGTACACCCGTCGCGGGAGTATCGCGCGGAAAGGAAACCGATGATTACCTCAGGAGTTTCGGCGAGAAATTGATATGTTCGATCGAGGAACTGGAATCCGATAAAGTTATCTCGTACTGTGAAAAGCTTCTTCTTGAGGGGGCGGCGATCAACGAAAAAACACGCGAGGTAATAGCTGAGATGAAAAACGCGGTTCTTAAAACGAGAGATCTTGTTTCAGCCGTATTTGAAATGTGAATAATTAAAAGCATGAAAGGGGAAAATAATGAAAGCTGTTATTATAGGTACGGGATATGTGGGCCTTACGACCGGAGTCTGTTTGGCGGATATAGGGCATGAGATCTGTTGTGTGGATAATAACCCGGAGAAAATAAAACTTCTGAGCCAGGGTAGATCCCCTATTTTTGAACCGGGGCTGGAGGAAATCCTCAAGAGAAATATAGAAAACGGGCGTTTGACCTTTTCCGGGGATATCGCGAAGGTGGTAAAGGACGCGCGCGTAATCTTTATCTGTGTAAATACCCCCACCAGAGAAGACGGGCACTCGGAACTTAAATTCGTGGAAAAAGTAGCCAAGGAAATAGCTTTATCTATGGGGGATGATTATAAGGTTATCGTGGATAAGAGTACGGTACCCGTTAAAACGGCGGAGAAAGTCAAAGAAACGATCCTGCGTTACAGTACTGAGCGCACGCATTGTGATGTTGTGTCCAACCCTGAATTCCTTAAAGAAGGCACAGCGATAGCCGATACGATGAATCCCGACAGGATAGTTATCGGCTCTGACAGCAAAGAGGCCACGGAACTTATGCTTGAGCTGTATAAGCCGATCATAGACAGGACCGGCGCGCCTGTCAAGATAGTTTCCGTGCGGAGCGCGGAACTCATCAAACACGGCGCGAATACTTTTCTGTCGATAAAGATCTCTTTCGCTAACCTTATAGCGGAGGTATGCGAGGAAACAGACGCGGACGCCATTGAAGTGCTTGATGCCATAGGCCTTGATGAGAGGATCGGGAAGAGATTCTTACGCCCGGGTATCGGTTTCGGGGGAAGCTGTTTCCCGAAAGACATAGCGGCTTTTAAAAAAACCATGGAAATGCTCAGAATAGATAACGCGTTGATAAAGGCTGTTGAAGAAGTCAATGAGCTGGCATGGAGAAGATTCCTGGGAAGAGTGGAAAAAGAACTGTGGGTGCTGGACGGCAAAGTGATAGGGGTTTTGGGGCTGGCTTTTAAACCCGATACGGATGACCTTCGTAACAGCCCGGCTCTTAAGATAATAAGCGAATTGTTGTCTCTCGGCGCTAAAGTCAAAGCGTATGATCCTGAAGCGATGGAAGGCGCGAAACTGATGTTCCCGGAGATAGAATACTGCGTGGACCCGTACCAGGCGGCTGAAGGGAGCGAGGCTCTTTTAGTCTGTACTGAATGGGACGAATTCCGGGACCTGGATGTCAAAAAGATAAAAGAAAAAATGCTCGTCCCTGTTATCTTCGACGGCAGGAACCTCTGGCATGATGTGGATATGAAAGGGCTTGGTTTCAGGTATTTCGGCGTAGGCCGGGCTTGAGAACGCGGCCGGTATTTTTAGCGCTATCGCCCGAAAAGGAAAAATAAAGCATGGCAGTTAAAACGGCACATTCAGGATCGTGGAGATCACCTGTTACGGCGGATTTAGCCGCGGCGGGAGCTGTCAAATTCGGGCATACGGCGGTAGACCGGGGGAACATTTACTGGGTTGAAACGCGGCCGTCGGAAAACGGCCGGAATGCCCTTATGGAACTGGATACCCACGGAAAGATAAGCGGCCTTACCCCGGAGACATTTAACGTCCGTACGCGTGTACATGAGTATGGAGGAGGAGATTTCGCGGTATCCGGCGGAGTCGTCTATTTCTCAAATTTCAGCGACCAGAAAATTTATGCCCGGGAAAGAAACGGTAATATCCGGCCTTTAAGCCGGACAGCGGGTATGCGTTACGCAGATCTTGAAGTAAGCCCCTCGGGTGAAAAAGTAATTTGTGTAAGAGAAGACCATACAGTCCCGGAAAATGAGGCCGTGAATACGATCGTGTGTTTCAGCCCGGATGGCGGACTTGAAGAAAAGGTCTTGTCCCGGGGGAGTGACTTTTACTCTTCCCCGCGCGTGAGCCATGACGGAAAATATCTCGCGTGGATCACCTGGGATCATCCTAATATGCCCTGGGACGGTACAAGGCTGTGGAAGGCTGAATTTGACGCTCGCGGCGGTTTATCCTGTGTCAAACAGATAGCGGGGGGCAGCAGTGAATCGGTTATGCAGCCCGAATGGGGGCCGGACGGATCATTGTATTTTATTTCTGACCGTACCGGATGGTGGAACCTCTACCGCTATATCAACGGAGAGACGGAACACCTTATCGAAAAAAACGCTGAGTTCGGAAGGCCTCAGTGGGTTTTTGGGATGTCATCTTACGCCGTGGGATCTGAAAACCGGCTGGTATGCTCTTACGCGGAATCGGGTGAGTGGAAAATAGGGGTTTTGGATCTTGCGGCAAAGACTTTTACCGTGCTGGACGCGCCGTTCACTGATATTTCACAGGTCAGAGCTTTTAAAGGGATGGCGGTTTTTACGGGAGGCTCTCCGGTACATCCTCTTTCACTTGTAACACTGGACATAGAGACGCGCGATTACGAGGTTTTAAGGGAATCAGCGCCGTTCGGGGTTAATAAAGAATATTTATCCGCGCCCCGAAAAATAGAATTTCCCGTGTCACACGGCGAGAAGTCCCGTGCTTTTTATTACCCACCGGTAAACCCGGAATATACGCTTCCCGCGGGAGAAAAACCTGTAACGATCGTTATCAGCCACAGCGGGCCTACATCGGCCGCTTCGACAGTGCTTAACCCCGCTGTACAGTACTGGACGAGCAGGGGTATAGCCGTCCTTGATGTCAATTACGGCGGAAGTACCGGATACGGGCGTGATTACAGGAAACGCCTTGACGGCAAATGGGGTGTGGTAGATCTTAATGATTGCGTAGCCGCCGCCCGTTATATGGCTGAAACGGGGGAAGCTGACCCTGAAAGGCTTGCGATACGGGGCAGTAGCGCGGGCGGGTATACGACTCTTTGCGCTCTCGCGTTTTCCGGAGTTTTTAAAGCCGGCGCGAGTTATTACGGCGTAAGCGACCTTGAACTTCTCGTAAAAGAAACGCACAAATTCGAATCGAAGTACATTGAAAAGCTTGTAGGGCCGTACCCCGCGCGTTCCGATCTTTATAGAGAAAGGTCTCCCGCGCGGCATATAGAACGTATTACGTGCCCTGTAATTTTTTTTCAGGGCCTCGATGATAAGGTAGTCCCTCCGGATCAGGCGGACATTATGGCGGACGCTTTGAAGAAAAAAGGCATACCAGTCGCGTACATGCGGTTTGAAGGGGAACAGCATGGTTTCCGTAAGGCTAAGAGCGTTAAAAGATCCCTGGAAGCCGAATTGTATTTCTATTCCAGAGTATTCGGCTTCGATCTCGCGGAGCATATCGAACCGGTATGGATCGATAATCTGGCCTGAAAAATGGGGTCGGTATAGGGGTCACCCATTGAGATGATCGTCAAGAGAAAAAACGTTCCTTCTCCGAGGCAGCCCCTCGTTTTAAATAAAATTTCTTATTCCTTCCCCCTAAACCACAAAGCTCTTAATTTTTCAGATCAGTCGATTGTCGCTATCCTGAGACGCGCTGAACTTACCAGCCGTCAGTCACCCATTGGCAGCTCCCGACAAAAGCGGGACTGCATGATAATATTGGAAGCAACCGCCCGCTAATCAAATCTTGGGAAGCTATCCTCTAACAGAGGATACTTCAGACCCCTTAGAGCGCAGCGGCTGCCACCGACTGGATTTATTTGTTTCTTTTTTCGGCCTTGCCGGCTTTTCTTTATAATACGGCCGTTTTTCTTTTAATACATGATAAATAACTTTCAACATTTGACGCGCCATGATAATTTTTGCCGTGTTCGCGCCTTTAGAAGCTTTCAGATTTTCATAGCGCGTTTTCCGTTCCGGTGATGCTTTTATAAAATGGAATACCGTTTCCAGTAAAATCCATTGCAGAAGTTTTCGGCGATTGCTTAAGAGCGCTCCATGATATGCTGCTTTGTTGCCGCTCTGCGCCACGCGCGGAGCAAGTCCGGCAAAGGCGCACAAGCGGTTGAATGACCGGAACCGTTCAATATCTACGATCTCACTCTTGACCAGCGCCGCGCTGAAATAATCCAAGCCATCTACCGTAATAAGATCCCGGATCTCAGCGTCATCAGAAAGTTCGTCTTTGAGATATATCTTTACGCTGTAAAGTTTTTTGCTGAGAAAAATAATACGTTCGATATACGCTGAAATAATATAGCGATAGTGTTCCGGGAACGAATCAACGGGAATGTTCTTCAGTTGTTTTTCAGTTGCAAAATTACCGGAAGAATCAGCTCCAAGCTTATCGAGCGTATTCTTCAATCGAAAAATATTCCGGCAGCGATCGCGTACCAGGTTGATACGATACCTGAGTAATTCTTTGACTTCGCGAATCGAACGGTTCGGGATAAATACAGTCGGCAGATATCCTTTGCGCAGAACATCAGCGATCAGCCGGGCGTCTATTTTATCGGTTTTCTTGTGGCGTCTGGCAAAGGCTTTGAGTTCGTAAGAATTTGCCAGGTAAACGTGTTCGGCATACTGTTCAGCAATATCCGTAAAAAAATACCAGTTATACGTGGCTTCCACAGCCAGAGTTAAAGGCCGGGGCAAAGATCGGAAAAATTGGTGTAAAATCTCCGGATTATTTGATATACTTTTACTGAGAATCTTATCGCCGTTATGATCCATAACATAAAACCAGGTTTGTTCTTTGTGTAGGTCTGCTCCGACATAATACATGGTGGCTACCTCCTTTTCTAAAGGGTTACGGTTTGTGTTGACTCACAAAACCTTATTGTAACGCCTTTCTGAGGGGCCACCAATTCTTTTATCATCTCACATATTATCAAATCTTCATTTTACACTTTGCTAACTTTCATTTTTGATATA
>JBDRAX010000143.1:0-13324 GCA_043823375.1 Candidatus Omnitrophota bacterium
GACACGTATTCTTACAAGAATAACCCTACGGGAGGTGACTCTTCTTCTTTGTATCTCGGATCGGGGCTTCCTAATAAAAAGGCCGCGATCGACGGGACGATCGATGAAGTGTTTGTGTACGACACGGCTATAAGCGGAGAAGAGATCAAAACATATTATGATAAAACAAACTAAATCCCGGATTATGCGCGCGAGATGATCTTTCTATAAGGCCATAAGCGAGGAAAATATAACAAGGGGATGGATCTATGGGAAACAGAATAAATGTGCTGATCGTGGGCGGCGGAAAGGGCGGGGAAGCGCTGATAAAGATGTTTAAAAACAGCCGGAAAATAAACATAACGGCTGTAATAGACAAAAATCCTGAAGCTCCCGGAGTAAAGTTTGCCCGCGAGATCGGTATCCCTGTTTTAACGGACTGGGAGGAGATCCTCAGGAAAGGAGATATCAGCGATATTTTTGACGTTACGGGAAGCCCTGAAGTATACCGTAAAATTTTCAGCGTGAAGCCCGCGGGTGTAAATTTGATCGGAGGCGTGGAATCTAAATTCATGTGGCATATGGTAGAGGAACATGCCCAGCATGAAAAACAGCTTGAAGAATTCAGCTTTAACCTGCGTCAGCGCGTAAGAGAGCTGGATTCTCTGTACAGTTTCGCGAAACTTGTGGAAAGCGCGGAAGTATCTATTGATGGGATATTCAGGGGTGTGCCGGGTTTACTGCGGAAAGCCGCGGAATACCCTGAAAGGACATGCGTGAGGGTAATATACCGAGGGGAAGAGTACAAGACGGATAATTTTAAAACCACTTCCCTGAAACGGGAAAAGGAAATAATCATAGACGGGAAAGAGGAAGGTTCTATTGAAATTTACTATCCGGAGGATGTGTCACGAAACATTGAAAACAACCGCTCTTCAAATGGAACTGATCTTTTAGAAGAATTTGCCGGAAGGATAGGAAAGGTTATACACCGCATGATAACGGACAAGAAACTTGAGGAAAGCGAGGCAAGGTACAGGGCGCTTTTTGAAAGCTCACTTGACGCCATAATCCTCTTGGATAAAGACAGCAAAGTCATAAGCGCTAATCCGGCGGCAATAGAGATGTTCGGATACCCGGATATGAAAGATTTTATGGGGGGTTACCTTCCCGAATTTTTTTCAGGGCTCCCGGAAGAAAACCCGGCGAAAGAAAAATACCGCGAAATGAAAGAAGAGGCCGGGAAAAACGGGTCGTCTTTCTTTGAATGCAGGTTCAGGACTTCATGGGGAAAAGAGTTTTTTGCCACGGTTTTGTTAAGATGTTTCCTGCTCGATGGAAATGAAGTTATTCTGGCAACGGTCAGAGATGTTTCTACGCGTAAAATGGCGGAAGAAAAGATCAAACAGGCCAGAGATTTCGCGGAACTTGTGTTTGAGGTCACTCCCAGCGCGACTTTTACCGTTAATCTCGCCAGGAATGTCACGTCGTGGAACAAAAGGGCGGAAGAAATTACAGGTTACGCGCGCGACGAAATAATCGGCAGGCCGTGCACCGTATTCGCGGAAGATCCATGCACCCAAAGTTGCGGGCTGTACAGCCCGGACGTACTCAAGCCTTTGATAAATAAAGAGTGCACGATAAAAAGGAAAGACGGGAAGAAGATATTTATATCCAAAAACGTGGACCTTTTGAAAAGCGGAGATGGCAAGGTCCTGGGCGGGATCGAAAGCTTTGACGACATTACGGAGCGCAAGGAAACGGAAAAAGTAATGCTGGAGAATATACGGATCAAAAGTAACTTTACATCCATGGTTTCTCATGAATTAAGGACGCCTCTTACCGCCATAAAAGAGGGTATAAGTATCGTATGGGACGGGTCCGCGGGCGAAGTGAACGGCGAACAGAAAGAGTTCCTGGAAATGGCGAAAAATAACGTAGACCGTCTGGCGCGGCTTATAAACGATGTGCTGGATTTTTCAAAACTGCAGTCCGGCAAAATGGTGATCAGTAAAAACAGGTGTAATATCAACGAACTTGTCTCCGAAACACTTGAAATATTTATGCCCATGGCAAGAGAGAAGGGTATTAATATAGCTACTTCGCTTAAAGATAATATGCCTGAAATAAACGCGGATGCCGACAGGATAGTGCAGGTTATAACCAATCTGGTAAATAACGCGTTTAAGTTTACAACTCAAGGGGCGATCGAGATCTCGACGGAGTTTATTGATGGTGAAGCCCTTGTGAGAATAAAAGATTCCGGCCCGGGCATAAAGGTAGAAGATAAGGATAAACTGTTCCGCGCATTCGTGCAGCTCGAAGACGCTAAGCGGCGTAAAACAGGGGGGACCGGGCTTGGCCTGGCGATCAGCAAAGAGATAGTGGAATCTCACGGCGGCAGGATATGGGTTGAATCGGAATACGGCAAAGGCAGTACTTTCAATTTTTCTCTTCCTTTTAAAAAAGAATATACCGTACTTGTCATAGATGACGACCAGGCGTTCCTTGACCTTGCCGAAAAAATACTCAGGAACGAGCGGTATACTGTGCTTACGGCGTCAAAGGGAAAAGACGGGATAGAAATGGCGGTTAATTATACGCCTGATCTGATAATTCTGGATATGAAAATGCCGGATATAAACGGTTATGAAGTTATAGGCAGGTTAAAGGGCGATAAGAAGTGCGAGCGGATACCCGTTTTAGCGGTATCGGGATACAGGGAGACTTTCAGTAAACTGGACGATATACTTAAAGCGGCGGACAGGGATACCATCCCGCGTTTGGTGAAACCTTTTGACGTCGAAGAATTTTTATCTGTCGTAAGAAGCCTGACAGGGAAAACCGGGTAGCGTGAAAAGTTACATGAAAGAATAATGAAAAGAAAGAGGGATGGAATGGAGCCGCAGAGAGGATTAATAACAGGGGAGAAAACAGCTCTGTGTTCTTAAGATAAGAAGCCATCGCGGGGGCACATTGCATGTGCCCCATGACAACGCGGCGAAACCATGAAAAAACAAACGAACAAAAGGCGCATGGATACCGCGGGACGCGTTAATGAGGGGGTGGCAACCGGATAAAACGCGCTCTGGAATATTGGCGCGAAGCGGTTTGTGGGCACATGCAATGTGCCCCTACCGAGTGACACGAAGCGGTTTGTGGGCACATGCAATGTGCCCCTACCGAGTGGAGCGAAGCGGTTTGTGGGCACATGCAATGTGCCCCTACCGGGTGGAGCGAAGCGGTTTGTGGGCACATGCAATGTGCCCCTACCGAGTGACACGAAGCGGCTTGGGGGCACATGCAATGTGCCCCTACCGGGTGGAGCGAAGCGGATTGTGGGCACATGCAATGTGCCCCTGCCGGGTGGAGCGAAGCGGATTGTGGGCACATGCAATGTGCCTCTACCGGGTGGAGCGAAGCGGATTGTGGGCACATGCAATGTGCCTCTGCCGGGTGGAGCGAAGCGGGACACCTTCTGTTGTATCGCGAAATATGAATATGGGGGACGCGGAGGGGCTATTGGCAATGAAGATAAACTTAGAAAGATTAACTATGAAAAACAGAAAGGTTCAAATTAGAAAAAGTAATATTGGAAAAAAGAAGGCATATATTTTTGTCTGATCTTTATGCTTTAATTAACCTCTGTGAACTCTGTGGTTAAATTTTTGACAATACGGAAAACTGTATAAGGAGCGTATATATGGGAAGTAAAAAAATTCTGATAGTTGACGATGAGCCTGACATTCTTAGATCCATATCCTTCAGGGTCAAAAAGGCGGGATATGAAGTGATATGCGCGGAAGACGGCGGTGAGGGGCTGGAAAAAGCCCGGGAAGAAAAACCGGACCTCATAATACTGGATTACAGGATGCCGGTGCTGGACGGGATAGAAGTATACAAAAAACTGCGGGAAAATGGAGAGACAAGCCGGATACCGGTCATATTTCTGACAGCCAGCAGGGAGAGCGCGGGAATAAGGGATAAACTGGAGGAGATAGGCGCGGACAGCCTGATGACTAAGCCATATGACGCTAATGCGCTTTTGAACAAAATAAATGAATTGCTGGATCGCTGAGCGCCTGAAATATCAGATCTCTTCGGTATTTTTAGATCAGTTATCGTTATAAGTATCATAAATGTATCCGCGTAGTTCCTGAAATTCGCGAAATTGTCACAAAACAGCTATTCATCCGTAACGCGGAGATTTTATGATATAATATAAATTAAATAAAAGAAAAGAATGCCGGCGGCATTTTAATGTATTGTTTTAAACTAAAGGTGAAAAATGGCGAAAAAAAACATACTTATAGTGGAAGACGACAAAAATATCTCAAAACTTATAAAGTATAATCTGGATAAAGACGGGTTTAACTGCGTTGCCGTGTTTTCCGGGGAAGACGCCCTGAAAGCCCTTGGTGAAGGAAAAACGGATCTGGTGCTCCTTGACATAATGCTGCCCGGAATTGACGGGTTAGAGGTGTGCAGGCAGATCAAAAAAAACAGTGAGCATTCCCGCGTACCGGTTATCATGCTTACCGCCAAAGGAGAGGAAATAGACAGGATCGTGGGTTTTGAGCTGGGGGCGGATGATTATGTTCTTAAACCTTTCAGCCCGAGGGAGCTTGTTCTGAGGATAAAAGCGGTATTAAAAAGAGGGGAAATGGCGGAGGAGGAGGAAGAAGGCGGCATTTTAAAAGCGGGTAAAATAGAAGTGGATCTCTCGCGCCATAAAGTAAGCTCCGGGAAGCGTGAAGTTGAGCTGACCCCCATGGAATTCAAATTGCTGGTAACGCTTATGCGCAGGGCCGGCAGGGTCCAGTCGAGGGAAAAGCTTCTGGACGACGTGTGGGATATAGCGTCCGATGTAACCACGAGGACTGTTGACACGCATATAAAACGCCTGCGGGAAAAACTCGGTAAAAAAGGGGAGATGATCGAAACCGTGAGGGGCGTGGGGTACAGGTTGAGCGAAAAAGGATGAAATTTGAAGATAAATATCCAGAGTAAAATAATAATAATTTTCTGCGTTATCCTGTCCGTCGTTCTTTTCGGTGTTTTTTCTTATCTGGAATCGGCTTTTCGTGGGTATGCCTATGAACGGATACGGGACTCTATCATTAAAGAAACACTTTTGACGAAGATGTTCCTTGAAGAGATTTTCCCCGCGTACAATGACTCCGCGAAAATGGATAAAACGGCTGAAAGCGCCGGAAAGATCCTTGGAGACAGGGTGACGATCATAGGCCTTGACGGGGGAGTCCTCGGGGATTCGGATGTGGAAAGGGCCGGGCTGAAAAACCTCGAAAACCATTTGTACCGCCCGGAAGTACAGAGCGCTCTTAAAAGCGGCACGGGCGAAAGCGCGCGGTTCAGTACCACGATAAAAAAAAATATGATCTATTCCGCCGCGGTTTTAGGTAAGGATAAACCCGGGGCTTTTGTGCGCCTTTCTCTCCCTCTCGCCGAGATCGACATGATCTCATCGAGGCTCAGGAAGATCCTGGCCGTGTCGCTTTTGATCGCTTTCGGGATAGCCGTGCTGGTGAGTTTTATAGCGGCGCTTTTCGTGTCCGTTCCCGTAAAAAAGATGTCCATGGCGGCAAGAGAAATAGCGGATGGAAATTTTTCTAAAAGGATATCGGTCGGGACAGGAGATGAACTTGAGGACCTCGCGGCCGCGTTTAACCATATGTCAGAACAGATAAACCTTAAGATCGGGGAAGTGTCGTCAAACAGGTCGCGTCTTGAAGCTGTTTTTTTAAGCATGTTCGACGGCATTATGGTGGTTGACGGAAGAGGCTATATAATACTTATGAATAAAGCTTTGCGGGAATTGTTATCCCCCGGCCGTGACCTGTCGGGTAAAAAGCCCATAGAAGTTTTACGTAACGTGGAAGTGCAGGAAATAGTGGACAGGGTACGTGAGCTCGAGTCCGGAGTTGAGTCAAGGGAGGTCGCGATACTCGTTCCGGAAGAAAAGACGTTCCTTGTCCACGGCACGCCTGTTATAAGGCAGGGAAAGGCCGAAGGCGCGGTACTGGTTTTTCACGATATAACTGAACTCAGGAGGCTTGAAAACGTGCGCAGGGATTTTGTGGCTAATGTGTCGCATGAATTAAGGACGCCTGCCGCAAATATCAAAGGTTTTACGGAAACATTGCTTGACGGGGCTTTGAAAGACGGGGAGAACGCCGAAAATTTTGTAACGATAATAAAAGAAAATTCGGACCGGCTGGTTAATCTGATAGAGGATCTTCTCGAACTTTCCCGCCTCGAATCCGGTAAGGCCGCGCTTAAGCTGTCAAGGTGTTCCGTCCGTTCTATGATCACAAGAGCCGCGGCGCTTTTCGAAAAACAGGCGAAAGATAAAGACATACGCGTGAAGAATGAGACCGATGAAAAACTGGAAATTCAGGCTGATGAATCTCTGCTCTTGCAGGTTTTCTGGAATCTTATAAGCAACGCCGTAAAATACACGGACAGGGGAGGCACGGTATCCGTTTCAGCGGGGGAGAAAGACGGTTTTGTCGAGATAAACGTGACGGATAATGGACTCGGTATACCGGAGAAAGATATCCCCAGGATATTCGAGAGGTTCTACTGTGTAGATAAGGCCAGGTCAAGAGAGCTGGGGGGAACGGGCCTCGGGCTTTCCATAGCCAGGCATATAGTCAGCGAACATGGCGGCACGATATCCGTAAAAAGCTCGCCCGGAGCGGGCTCCACGTTTACGGTCAGGCTTCCCGCGTCTCCAAAATATTGATCACACCGATACAAAAAATAATTATACATTTGAAAGATTAAAATTCAGGCGGTTATTGTTTTAGCATTCGTCATAACAGATCCGTCCCTTTTCTATTGTCCTGTGGAGACATTGTGTTGATCTATGAGGGATGTTCCGGATAATCGCGGGGGCAAAAAAATTTTCGCTCTGTTTTTTCTTTCAGCCCGGGGAAAAACGGGGGCCGCAGTTCACCAAATGTTCACTTTTACGTCAAACGAACTTCATTCTCAAGATGTACCATATTAATGGGATTATTAACGCGGGCCCGGTATCCGGCAGGCGGATAAAACGTAAAGTTCAGCCTCCTGTACCGGCGCGAAAAAAAACAACAGAAGGGGGAAGCACGGTATGAAACTTAAAATGGTGTGTATTATGGCGTTTCTGGCCCTGGCTCTGCCATTGATGGCGCTCAGGGCTGAGGCAGGGGAGATCGATGTGCTTGTCAATAAGCTTGTCGAGAAGAATATCCTCACTTCGCATGAGGCGCAGATACTTCTCGCGCAGGCAAAAGAAGAAGCCGCGAAAGACCTGGCAAAGGGAGAAGCCGTGACAGCTCCCGCGTGGACGCAGAACATTAAAATTAAAGGCGACGCCCGGTTCAGGACTCAGGTCGACTGGGGAAAAGGCCTCGGCCCCGCGCATGAAAGGATAAGGAACAGGGTAAGAGCGAGGCTCGGCGTTGAAGGCAAAGTTAATCAAGAGGTCACGGCGGGTATGTTCCTTGTGACCGGAGAGGGTGACCCCAGGTCCACTAACCAGACACTTGATGATGAATTCGAAACTAAAGATATACGGCTTGACGCTTACTACATCAAGTGGGACCCGCGGCTCGACAAGGGTATAGGTAAAGCCGCGTTATGGCTGGGTAAATTCCAGAACCCGCTTGAGACATCCGAACTTTTGTGGGATACGGATATATGCCCGGGAGGTGTCGCGGGGCAGTATATGTCCCCGAATTTCGAATTGGGAGAAGTGGGTGCGAATCTTTACGCGAATACCGCTCTTTTATGGCTTGATGAGATCTCGACTTCCCAGCGCGACCCGATGATGTGGGTGACGCAGGCGGGCTTGAATATGGATATAATAAAAGACTGGGAGGCTGTACTCAATATGGGTATAGCGTATTATGATCTGGCGAACGTAAAAGGAAATCAGAGCGCGAATCTCGCCGAATGGTCAGCGGGGACGAATACTCGGTGGGGAGGCGCTCTCGGCAATACATACAGGTATGATTTTAATATGGTGGACCTGCTTATAAGGTATGACAGCAAGCGTCTTTTCGATCTCAAACTCGGGCATGGTTTATATTCGGATCTTATATGGAACACGGGGCCCTCCAGCAAAAACTTCGCTTCCCAGTTCGGCGGATATATAGGAGACAAAAAGCTGAAGGACCCGGGCCAGTGGAAGCTGTGGGGCGAATGGCGCTATATCGAAAGGGACGCTGTGCCTGATTTTATGCCGGACTCCGATTTCTACGGCTTCACTTCGAGGGGAGTGCCAGAGGGCGGCGGTACGAATTCGCGGGGGCTTAACTGCGGGATCGAATACGCGATACTTAAGAATACGGTACTCTCGGCGGAGTATTACTATATGGTCCCTCTTGATATCAATGAGAGCCTTTCGAACGATTACGATGAGCCGTATCAGCTCCTTCAGCTTGATGTTAAGGTGAAATTCTGACACGGCTTGAGTTCACAGAAAGTTCACAGATCGGTAACAATGTCGAAACGGGACAGAGTTAATATAGAAAAACATGAAAAGGAGAATTTATGAAGAGGCGTAAAAAAATTTTAGCGGGGGTTCTGTCGGCAGTACTGTTTTTTTCATCATCTGCTTACGCCAGAGAAGGTGTTGTGCAGATAAAGGGATCGGACACGCTCATCAACCTTGTCCAGAGGCTTAGCGAAGTATATATGCGGAAAAAGAGCGGAAGCGCCATAGCCGTTACCGGAGGCGGTTCCGGTACCGGAATTGCCGCGCTTATCAACGGGAAGTGCGATATCGCCAACGCTTCGCGGGATATAAAAGGGAAAGAAATAGAACAGGCCGTGGCCAATGGCGTGGACCCTAAAAGGATAGTGGTCGCGATCGACGGGTTAAGCGTGATAGTGAATAATAGTAATCCCCTTAAACAGCTCACAATGGGCGAAATAGGACAGATCTTCAGGGGCGAGATAACGAACTGGAAGGAACTCGGCGGTAACGACGAACCTGTCACTTTATACGGCAGGCAGTCCAATTCCGGAACGTTCGTTTTATTCATGGAACTGGTCCTAAAAGCGGATTATTCTCCGAAAATGAGAAGGATGAACGGTAATTCGCAGATAGTGGAAGCCGTGAAGTCCGACAAGACAGGCATAGGGTATGTGGGGGTGGGATACGTTAAGAATGAACCGGACGTTACTGTGCTTAAAGTGGCGCAGGAGCGGGGAGGAGTATACGCGAGCCCTTTAAACGTCGAGGACGTGAAGACGGGTAAATATCCGATAGCGCGGCCCCTTAACCAGTATGTGAACGGCAGTCCTGAAGGGGCCATCCGGGATTTTATAGCTTTTGAATTAAGCCCGGAGGGACAGGCGATCGTTGAAGAAGATGGTTTTTTTACGGTCCCGCCGGAGTATATGGAATACAACCGGAAGAACGCGGGTTTATAAACGTAGGGGCGGACCTGCGTGTCCGCCCTTTATCGAATTGTTATTGTCATTATTGTTCGCCTGTTTTTTACAACCGTCAGGGCGGACACGCAGGTCCGCCCCTACGGGAGCAGAAGTCATTCAGGGAGGTCGTGTGATGATACGGTTAAAGGAAAAGATCATTCAGGGCCTCCTGTTTTTTAACGGTTTTCTTGTGGTTGGAGTACTCGCGGGAATATTCGCTCTTCTTGTCTTTACCGCTATACCGGCTTTCAGGGAAATAAACCTTAAGGAATTTTTCTTCAGTTCCGACTGGAATCCGGCTTCATATGTCAGATCTTCCTATGGCATAGTTTCCATGCTCGTAAGCACGTTCATGGTTACGGCTGGTGCCATGCTTATAGCCGTTCCTCTGGGAGTAGGCATGGCGGCGTATCTTTCGGATGTGGCGAGCCCGCGGGTAAGGGAAATAGCCAAGCCGGCCGTGGAAGTACTGGCCGGTATACCGTCAGTTGTGATAGGTTTTCTCGGTATAGTAGTCGTGGGGCCTCTCATAGCGCGCGTATTCAATCTCCCCAACGGCCTTAACGCGCTGAACGGGTCCATATTACTCGCGGTAATGGCTCTTCCTACCATAATAAGCCTCTCGGAAGACGCTCTGAACAGCGTGCCGAGGTCGTTCACGGAAGCGTCTCTGGCTCTGGGGGCGACGCACTGGCAGACGATAGTAAAAGTTAAGATACCGGCGGCTTTATCCGGCGTCCTCGCCTCGTGCATGCTCGGCATGGGCAGGGCGATAGGAGAGACAATGACGGTTCTTATGGCTACGGGATGCGCTCCGGCTATGCCCGCGGGTTTTCTTGATTCCGTGAGGACCATGACCTCGACCATAGCCATAGAACTTGGCGAAGTCCCGTATTATACGACACATTATTACGCTTTATTCGCGGTGGGGCTTGTTCTTTTTATTATAACGTTTTTTATTAATATGATATCCGACATTATCCTTAACAAGTATCAGATGAAGGCGCGATGAATCATAAAAAACTTAAAGAAAAGATCGGTTTTTTTGTTTTGAGATCATGCGTGACGGCGGTATTGATCATACTCGCTCTTATCCTGTACGATATAATAAGCAAAGGCATAGGGATCATAAGCTGGGAGTTCCTTACCCGCCCTCCGAGAAACGGCATGACTGAAGGAGGTATTTTTCCGGCCATAGTAGGCACGTTTTGCGTTACTGTCATAACCGCGGTACTGTCCGTGCCGCTCGGGATGGGGTGCGCCGTATATCTCAACGAATACGCGGGTGATAATACTTTTACGAGGATCATACGCATGTCGATAAGGAATTTATCCGGGGTTCCTTCCATAGTTTACGGGCTCTTCGGAGTCGTTTTATTCGTTCAGCTTATGCGTTTCGGCACATGCGTGCTGGCTTCAGGGTTCACCCTCGGGCTTATGACTCTGCCGTGGACGATAACCGCGAGTGAAGAAGCTTTGAAGAATGTTCCATCCTCTTATCGGGAAGGGGCCCTGGCTCTCGGCGCGACGAAATGGCAGTCTATACGCACGAATGTCCTTCCTTACGCCGTCCCGGGGATGCTGACAGGCACGATTCTCGGGCTCTCGCGGGCCGCGGGTGAGACGGCTCCGATCTTATTCACGGGCGCGGCTTTTTTTCTGCCGTTTTTGCCGAGATCGGTTTTTGACCAGTTCATGGCGCTTCCGTATCATCTGTATATTATGTCCACGCAGCATCACGCTATTTCCCGCGTTCGTCCGATAGCTTACGGCACGGCGCTTGTTCTTATAACTCTCGTTTTTTTGATGAATCTCGGTGCCGTGATATTGAGATACAAATTAAGAAAGATAAAAAAAGAGTAGGTATGCATGGAAGAAAAAAAAATAACGGCCGATAATTTCAATTTTTATTACGGAGCCGCGAAAGCCCTGAAAGACATAACGATTACGATATATAAAAACACCGTTACGGGCATAATAGGGCCTTCGGGTTGCGGTAAGTCCACGTTTCTTCGCAGTCTTAACAGGATGAACGACGTGATCACAGGCTGTAAGTACGAAGGAAAAATAGAAATAGACGGTGAGAATATAATTTCTCCCGGTACTGATGTGGTAGAATTGAGAAGAAAAGTGGGCATGGTCTTTCAGAGATCCAACCCTTTTCCGAAATCTATTTTTGAAAATGTGGCTTACGGGCTTAAGATCAACGGTAATAAAAACCGTAATTTCATAGAAGCAAAAGTCGAAGTAAGCCTTAAGGGAGCCGCCCTGTGGAATGAAGTGAAAGACAGGCTGAACGTGAGCGCTTTGACCTTTCAGGAGGGCAGCAGCAGAGACTGTGTATAGCCAGAGCCCTCGCCGTTGAACCGGAGATACTTCTTATGGATGAGCCCGCTTCGGCGCTGGATCCGGCGGCCACGGCCAGGATAGAAGAATTGATCGAGGAACTCAAGAAAGAGTATACCATAGTAATAGTGACGCATAATATGCAGCAGGCGGCGAGAATTTCGGATCATACGGCTTTTTTTATGCTCGGCGAACTGGTGGAATATGATCATACGAGTAAAATGTTCACTAAACCGGATAAGAAGATCACGGAAGATTATATAACCGGAAGGTTCGGATAATTCCAGTAATAACTATTTATTTAAAGGAAGGTGGATGTTTATGGTAGAACGTCATTTTGATGAGGATCTTACAAAATTGAACACGGAACTTTTGAAAATGGCGGCTTTGACGGAAGAGGCCATATATAGATCGATAGAAGCTCTGCAGAATAAGGATGACGCCCTTGCCCGGAGCGTTATCGATAATGATAAGCAGATAGACGCGATGGAAAATATTATAGAGGAACACGCCATAGAATTACTCGCGCTCAGGCAGCCTATGGCGGTTGACCTGCGTTTTATAACTACGGGGATGAAGATAAACGCGGAACTTGAACGTATAGCGGACCTCGCGGTGAATATCTCCCAGAGGGTCATTGATCTCGCCGGAGCGCCTTTAGTGAAGGCGCTGATAGACCTTCCGCGGTTGTCCGATATCGCCAGAAAAATGGTTAAAGGCGCGATAGACGCGTTTGTCTCCGGCGATCCCGAAAAAGCGGAACAAGTTATTTTTATGGACCCCGCAGCGAACAAAATGAAAAATCTCATAGTAAACGAACTCATATACGGGTACATGGTCAAAGACGGCACAACCGCTCCGAGAGCGGTACCCCTGCTTTTGATCGCCCGCCATCTCGAAAGAATATGCGACCACGCCACCAACATAGCCGAAGACGTGGTGTACATGGTAAACGCGAAAATGGTCAAGCACTGCAAGATAGATAAGAAAAGCGCGTAGCAGAAAACAGGAAAAGACGCGTATGTGCTTATTTTTTTTACGGGCAGGTATCATTCCGTATAAAACCCGGGAAAACAAATCTTACGGCGTCTGATCCTGTAGGGGCAAAAAATTTTCCGCCCTTGCCCGCTCAAGCCTTGTATCTACAAACATTTATGCTTTTTCACTACGACTGTTTGTGAGAAATGCTGTAAATGTTTAGGTGCTCACCCAATGGCCCTCAGCCTTACCCGCGTTTATGCCAATTCCAAAAAATATTTGTATTTGTAGATACAATGGAAGGTGTCATGCCTCGTACGTAGGGGCGAAAAATTTTTCGCCCTGATTAATAATGATAATGGATTTCCTTGTGAAGGGCGAATGAACATTCGCCCTTCATACGCTAAACATTTACGAAATGCGGGCTAACCCGTATTTTTCACAAACAGTCTATTACGAAAGCATAACTGCTTGTATCTACCGCGTTTTCGTAAAAAAATGAGTTTGACGTACTTCAGTACGCCTTCACTCATTTTTTCACTCAGGCCTTGTATCTACAAACATTTATGCTTTC
>JBDRAX010000144.1:0-14613 GCA_043823375.1 Candidatus Omnitrophota bacterium
CCCAGCCAAAAAAAGAGCCCCTTTTAAAGGGGCTCTTTTTTTGGCTGGGATGCCTGGACTCGAACCAGAAACGGATGAACCAGAATCATCTGTGTTACCAATTACACCACATCCCAGCGGGATTTATTGAGTTGATAGAAAAATATTATACTATAATAATTCTATTTTTAAAGCTTTTTATCGCTCCCCGGGGTGTTGTTCAGAATTTTATGTACTCCCGGGCTTTTTTTAGAAGTTTGGTCTGCCGCCCCAGGCTTTCCAGGGAATGTATTTTTGTTCCGCTTTTTCTTGCTTCAAGTACCTTCTCCGCGGTTACCTGCCCTAACCCGGGGACCCGGAAGAGGCGCGCCAGGCTGTCTCTGTTAATATCTACGGGGAAAAATTCCGGATGGGCTTTTGCCCACATTTCTTTAGGGTCAATGGCAAGTGACAGGTTTCCCCGTTCGTCCAGTGGGATTTCTTCGGCGCTGAACCCGTATTTGCGGATAAGCCAGTCCGCCTGGTAAAGACGGTGTTCCCGGGTCAAAAGGTCGCTGTTCGTGCAGTCCGCCTTTTCTCCCGGGAGGTCAAGCGTCCCCGCTCCGCGCTGATACGCGCTGAAATACACGCGGCTCAGGCCAAGGTTTTTATATAATGTCCCGCATGACGTTATAATGGCCCTGTCCGCGCCCGCGCCCGCGCCGACAACGAACTGCGTGGTCTGCTTTACGCGGCTGAACCGTGAACCTTTAGCGGTAAGCCGGCTGATCAAGTGTATTGGCCGGATAATATCCCTCGCGTAATCTTTTGTTGTACTCAAGGACCGGAACTCTTCTTCTTGCGCCGCTTCGATATTCAGGGATACGGCTGTCGCGAGTGAAAGGCTTTTATAAATCGCGGCATCGGACGCGCCGGGGATTATCTTGAGGTGGATATATCCCCGGAACCCGGCCTTCCGCAAAAGAAGGGCGGTACGGTTGATCTTTTCCATTGTATCGTCCGGGTTACAGCTTACAGCGCTGCTTAAGAAAAGGCCGCTGACTTTCCGGGCATTGTAATATGACAGAAAGGTTCTGCCTATTTCCTCAGGGGTGACACTGCACCTCACGGCCTCGGCGTCAGACCTTAACGGGCAATATTTACAGTTATTGACGCATTCGTTTGAAAGCAGTGTTTTAAAGAGAAATGTCCATTCTCCGCCCGGAAGGGCTACAGGATATATCCATTTATCCTCTCCTGAACGCTTCCGGTGCTGGTCCTGCCGCGTAGCGCATGAACAGGCAAGGTCGTACCTTGAATCCCGGGAAAGAATGGAAAGTTTTTCCGTAACACTGGTCTGTCTTCTTATAAAAGCCATAGCGCCATCCGTGAAAAAAAACCCGGCGCATTTCTACGCGGCTGAAAATTTACCGAGCCGCTCCAGAACTTTTTCCCGGCCGAGGATCTCCATCATCTCAAAAAGGCCCGCCCCGTGCGTTTTACCGCTTATAGCCATTCTTGTGGGATGTATGATCTGCGCGGCTTTAAGGTCCTTCTCGGACGCTATTTCCCGGCATACCTCTTCTATGTTGCTCGCTGAAAAAACGCCGAGTTTCTTCAGGCGATCCGCGAAAAAAGCGAGGTTTTTTCTGTTGTCCTCAGGCTCAAGGTATTTTTTCGAGCCTTTTTCCTCGTATTCGAAATCGTCCGTGAAAAAGCAGTCCGTCAGCGTAAAAAATTCGTCAACTGTCTTGATCCTGACCTTGTACAGGTCCGTAAGCTTCAAAAGTTTATCCCTGTCCCCGTCCTGTATTTTAACACCGTGTGTTTCGAGGTTTTTTTCTATCAGGGGCAGAAGGTCTTTCGACTCTTTTGCCATGATATATTCACCGTTTATCCATCTCAGTTTCTGCGCGTCAAATTTGACCTGCACGTCGCTCATGTTCTCAAGGCTGAAAATCTTTACGGCTTCTTCCAGCGGTATTATTTCTCTGTCTCCGCCCGGTGACCATCCGAGCAGTATGAGGTAATTCGCCAGGGCTTCAGGAAGGAACCCTTCCCTTTTATATTCTTCCACGGAAACCCCGCCATGCCGCTTCGAAAGCTTGGCCCCGTCAGTACCCATAATTAGAGGCATATGCGCGAATTTAGGCGGAGTGAGGCCAAACGCTTCATAGAACAGTATCTGCTTGGGGGTATTTGAAATATGGTCGTCTCCCCTGATAATATGCGTAATGCCGAGTTCCGCGTCGTCAACCACGCAGCAGAAATTATACGCGGGAGACCCGTCGGATTTTATCATGACCTGGTCTTTTATCTCATCCGTGTTAAAAACGATTTTTCCGTGGATCATGTCGTCGACTTCTATGGGCTTACCTTTTTCCACCTTGAAAATAAAAGCTTCCCCTTCTCTGTACGCTTTGCCTTCGGCAAGGAGCTGTTCGGCTTTTTTCCTGTAAACGTCGAACCTGCGGCTCTGGTATGTCAGGTCTCCGTCCCAGTCAAGCCCGAGCCATTTCATATCTTCAAGTATTTCTTCAAGAAACTTCACGTCCGACCTTACCTGATCCGTATCTTCAATGCGCATCAAAAATTTTCCGCCTGTATGCCTCGCGTACAGCCAGTTAAAAAGGGCTGTTCGCGCGCTCCCTAAATGCAGAAAACCCGTCGGACTGGGCGCGAAACGGACTGTTACCATATTTCCTCCTCTTTTAGCGCGGATGGCGCTCATCCCGGATATACATGGATCAAACCGCCAGATCAAATCCGCGCTCAACCGCCTTTATGTTAATGTCAATTATGCTTTTTCTGTCGCCTGCCATTTTTTTTATCACTTCGAACAGTATTTCCTTATCGCAGATATTTTTTTTAACGGCGAAAACAGCGGCGGCTATCATGTTCGCCACTTTCACGTTACCTGTCTTTATCGCCTCTTCCGTGAACGGGGCGGAAATAACTTCGATATCTTTCCTCTCGGGCTTTCTCGCGGCCATGGATGAGTTCAGGATAAGAAGACCTCCCGAGGACAACTCGCCCTCGAATTTATCGAGAGAAGGGCCGTTCATGATTATAACCGTATCAGGCTTATATATCATTGGGCTTATTACAGGCGCGGAGCTTATCCTTACCATGGCATGGGCGGTGCCGCCGCGGACTTCCGCTCCGTAACAGGGAAGCCATGTTACGTTAAAACCGTTCATCATCCCGGCATGCGCCAGTACTTTCCCGAGGGTCATTATCCCCTGCCCGCCGAACCCCGCGCATATGACCGCTTCATTAACCGCGTTTCCCGCGGGTTTCTTACTGTTCATCTTTAACAACTCCTAACGGATACTGTTTCACTACATCTTTTCTTATATGTTCCATCGCCCGCACAGGATCCATCGCCCAGTATGTAGGGCACGGGGAAAGTATCTCCACCATGGAAAAACCTTTTTTCGCGAGCTGCACACCGAACGCTTTTTTTATGGCCTTTTTGGTCTTCCTTATTTCTCCGGGTGAATCCACCGATGTCCTTTCAAGGTATGCGGCCCCGGGCAATAATGCCATCATTTCCATGATCTTCAGCGGGAAGCCTTCTTTTTCGGGCCTGCGCGTAAACTGCGAAGTCGCTGTGACCTGCCCGATCAAAGTAGTGGGAGCCATCTGCCCGCCGGTCATCCCGTATACTCCGTTATTTACAAAGATCACGGAGATGTTTTCTCCCCGGTTGGCCGTGTGAATTATCTCCGCGGTACCTATGGCCGCGAGGTCACCGTCGCCCTGATAAGTAAACACGAGTTTGTCCGGATGGATCCTTTTTATTCCCGTCGCGACAGCGGGTGTCCTGCCGTGGGCCGCTTCCAGTGTATCGAAATTCCAGTAATCATACGCTAATACCGCGCATCCCACGGGCGCGACAGCTATGGTTTTTTCACGCATTTCCATTTCATCTATAACTTCGCAGACAAGCCTGTGTATAATGCCATGCCCGCACCCGGCGCAATAGTGCGTTACAGCGTTTTTCATCGCTTCAGGACGCGCGGAAAGCTTAACCATTATCTGCCTCTCTTTTTACGCCTTTTTTTGTTTTCTCCAGGGCTTTTACCGCCTGTTCTATTATCTCTTCCCCGGAAGGGATCTCGCCGCCCATCCGCCCGTAAAAGAAAACTCTCCTGTTGTCCTGTACCGCGAGCCTTACGTCTTCAACCATCTGCCCCGCGCTCATTTCAACCGCCAGAAAAACCGCCCCTCCCGCGGCAAGGCTTTCAATCCTGCCATAGGGGAACGGCCATAAAGTAACAGGCCGGAAGAGCCCCGCTTTAATACCTCTATCCCGCAAAAGATCCACGCACGCTCCGGCCACGCGGCTCATGGAACCATACGCTGTCAATATTATTTCCGCGTCGCTCGTCCGATATTCCTCGAACCTTGTTTCCTCTTTTTTTATGAGCTCGTATTTCTTCTGCAGTTTTCTGTTGTGTTCTTCAAGTACGCCGTCTCCGAGAAACAGGCTTTTTATGGACATGGGAGCGCGCCCCTCGGCCCCTGTCATTGCCCACGGTTTACTTACGATACCGGAAGGGCTTATGTCCTCATCAAACTCTACTGGTTCCATCATCTGGCCCAGCATACCGTCGGCGAGTATCATTACAACGTTCCTGTATTTATCCGCGAGCTCAAAACCCTTAAAACTGAAATCAAACATATCCTGCGCGCTTGAAGGGGCAAGCACGATCAAACGGTAATCCCCGTGGCCGCCGCCTTTAGTGGCCTGAAAATAATCACTCTGGGAAGGTGAAATGTTCCCGAGCCCCGGCCCTCCTCTCATAACATTGACAATAAGCGCCGGGAGCTCCGCCCCCGCGAGATAAGATATGCCTTCCTGTTTAAGGCTGATACCGGGGCTTGAAGAACTCGTCATCGCCCTGGCTCCCGCCGCCGCGGCTCCGAACACCATGTTAACCGCGGCGAGTTCGCTTTCCGCCTGGATAAATACCCCGCGCTCCTGTTCCATCCGAACGGACATGTATGATGTAAGTTCGTTCTGTGGGGTTATTGGATACCCCGCGTAGAACCTGCACCCGGCGCGTACAGCGCCCTCTCCGCATGCTTCGTTCCCGGTAAACAACTGTTTTATCTTCACTGCTTATTTTACCTCTCACCCGGCGCGAGCTTCTTCCGGGCCTGTGTTTTTTATTCTCCGATAATTTCTATACCGCAGTCAGGGCAGATGACATAGCATAATCCGCACCCTGTGCAATTCTCAGGGCGTTCCGCTACCGCGTACCTGAACCCTTTTTTATTCACTTCTCCGGACAAGATCAGAACTTGTCCGGGGCAGACATTGACACAAAGGCCGCAGCCCTTGCATCTCTGTTTATCTATCTTTATCTTTTTTTTGCCGGCGCCCATTTTCAGTTTTCCGTTTCCGATTTAATTATTGCCGCGATCTCATCCGGAGTAAGATGGTATTTGCGTAAAAGCTCTTCTCTTTTACCGTGCTCTATGAATTCATCAGGAAGCCCGAGGCACCTCACTTTAACGTCCCGGATGCCTGATGAACTTATTTCTTCCAGAACCGCGCTCCCGAAACCTCCGGCGATGATCCCTTCTTCTATCGTGTAAATTCTTTTCGCCTTTTCCGCGGCCTTTCTTATCATCGCCTTATCGAGAGGCCGGGCGAATCTCGCGTTTATAACCCCGGTTTCTATGCCGCTTTTGGATAACAGGTCCGCCGCTTCCAGCGCGGCGTTAACCATACTGCCGAGCGCTATTATGTAAATGTCATCGCCTTCCCTCAGATATTCCGCGCTGAAAGACTTAATCGGCGCGCACGAACTTGAACTTACCTTTCTGACAGCCTTAGCCCGCGGATACCTTATAACCACCGGAGTGTCCATCTTTAACGCCTCCTCCAGCATCGCCTCGAGCTCCGGCCCGTCCTTAGGCGCCATTACAGTAAAATTAGGCAGGCCGCGCGTATAACTTATATCGAAAACCCCGTGGTGCGTCGGGCCGTCTTCGCCCACTAACCCCGCCCTGTCCAGGCAGAAAACAACCGGGAGGTTCTGAAGCGCCACATCATGTATAAGCTGGTCATATGAGCGCTGTAAAAACGTGGAGTACACCGCGACTACCGGCCGCATACCCCCTTTCGCGAGCCCAGCGGCAAAAGTTACCGCGTGAGGTTCCGTGATCCCGACATCGAAAAAGCGTTCCGGGAACTCCCCCGCGAACTTTGTCAAACCTGTCCCATCCGGCATGGCGGCTGTAATGGCGGCTACCCGCTTATCTTTTCCGGCCAGGGCTGCCAGCTTATCCGAAAAATATTCCGTAAAACTTTTCCCGCCCTCTTTTCCATCGGTACATATCTGTCCTGTTTCCAGATCAAACATCGATACGCCGTGGAATTTCGTCGGGTTTTGCTCGGCGTAAACATACCCTTTCCCTTTTTTTGTCACGGTATGCACAATAACAGGCTCATTCAGCGAAAGTATTTTCTGAAAGATAGAGATCAGCTGGTTAATATCATGCCCGTCTATGGGCCCGAAATAACGGAACCCCAGCTCTTCAAAAAGAATGCCCGGGACGATAAGGTTTTTCAGGCCCTCCTGGAATTTTTTCACGGTTTTAAGGGCGGTGGGCCCCAACCGCGGGATCCCTTTTAATATTTTTTCGGCTTCGTTCCTTACCCTGTTGTACAAAGGGTTCGCGATAACATTATTCAGGTACCTGCTGAGCGCGCCTACAGGTTTTGATATGGAATGTTCATTGTCGTTCAAGACCACCATGAGATTGTTTTTTATATGCCCCGCGTTATTCATGCCTTCAAACGCCAGGCCCGTAGACAGTGACGCGTCTCCGATAACAGCCGCAACTTTATAGTCCTGTTTTTCGATATCTCTCGCGGAGGCCATGCCGAGGGCAAGGGAAATGGAAGTGGAGCTGTGCCCGGAGGTAAAAGGGTCATGTTCACTCTCAGACGCTCTCGGAAAGCCGCTCAGCCCTCCGAGTTCCCGCAGTGTCCCGAAATTCTTATATCTTCCCGTAAGAAGCTTATGCGCGTACGCCTGGTGCCCCACATCCCATATAATCTTATCTCTGGGGCTGTCCATGCAGTAGTGGAGCGCTATGGCAATTTCAACCGCACCCAGGCTTGAAGCGAGATGGCCGCCTTTTCCGGACGTTACGGTTAAAATTTCCCGCCTTATTTCCGCCGCGAGTTCTTTAAGCTGTTCTCTGCTTAATTGCCTGATCTCCCGCGGCGATGATATGTTTTCCAGGTATCCACTCATAGTTTTTCACGCGTTACAGTTACTTTTTATCTGCCGTATGTTTCCGGCCCCGGGAAAATAACCTGTCCCGGAAACCGCCCTGATACTATCCATTATCCTCTAATCATCCGGATTGTCAAAGGTTTCGGTATCAAAACCTTTTCCTTCTTTTTTTATCAAAAGTTCCACTTTCGCTTTCGCTTTATCAAGCTTTTCATGGCATTTCCTTGCCAAAACTATTCCTTCTTCATACTTTTTGAGAGAAACGTCAAGAGTAAGATCCCCCGTCTCCAGCTCTTCAACTATTGTTTCAAGTTTCTCAAGCGCTTTTTCAAAAGAAATCTCCGCCATGCGTACACCCCTTAGTTTGTACTTTATCATCCGCCCGCGGGACGGTTATCGTGACTTTTCCGCGGACGACTCTACCCTGCTTATGACTCTGTCCTCCGCGAATCTGGTTTCAATAATGTCTCCTCTTTCCAGCAAAGCCGCGGATTTCACGATCTCCCCTCCCTTAAAAGTAATGCTGTACCCTCTTTTAAGTACCGCGAGCGGGCTTAACGCTTCCAGTTTTCCCGCGAAAGAACCCAATTCTCTCTGTTTTATTTCCAGAAAATGCGCCATTTTAGTTTCACCGGACCTGACAAGGTCATCCACCCTCTGCCCGAGATGGATAAAAACATTAATAGGTTCGCGCAGCACATAACTATCGCGTAAAGTCTGTATCTCCCGTTCAAGTACGGTTATTTTATTTTTCATATTTGAGTACAATCTTTCCCTGTACCGCCTGAGCCTGTCCGCGAGTTCTTCCTTAAGCGGCAGGACTATTTCCGCCGCCGCTGACGGCGTGGGCGCGCGGAGGTCCGCGACAAAATCCGATATTGTATAATCAATTTCATGCCCGACCGCGCTTACAACCGGGATTTTCGAATCGAATATAGCCCTTGCCACAACTTCTTCATTAAACGCCCATAGATCTTCCAGACTGCCTCCGCCCCTGCCTACTATCAGCACTTCGACCTGAGGGTCTTCCCCTCCCGTTTCCCTGATATGTTCATTATAAAGGTTAAAATCCCGTATCGCGCGGGCAATCTCGTCCTTAGCGGCTTCCCCCTGCACTGTTACGGGATAAATAGTAATATCCACATTCGGGAACCTTCTCCCCGCGACTTTCAGAATATCTCTGATGGCGGCGCCGGAAGCCGATGTTACAACCCCTACGCGCGCGGGAAGAAACGGAAGAGGCTTTTTGTGCCGCGCGTCAAACAAGCCTTCATTAAAAAGTTTTTTCTTTAACTGTTCAAAAGCGAGCTGAAGCGCTCCTCTGCCCTGGGGTTCAATTCTGCTGACATAAAGCTGATACTGCCCCCTCTTTTCGTAAAGGCTTACGCGCCCGTAACATAAAACATGCAGGCCGTCCTCAGGAACAAATCCGGTATTTATGCTGTTGCCTTTAAACAAAACGCTGTTAAGAATACTGTTCTTATCCTTCAGGCTGAAATACGCGTGCCCCGCGGAAGACATAGTATAATTTGAGATCTCCCCCTCAACCCAGACCCCCGGGAACATATCTTCCAGGACGTGTTTTATGTCCCTTGTTACTTCCGTGACCGTATATACTTTTGTCCCGGCAGATGGTTTTTCCTGTTCAAAAATATCCATATTATCTCTTCTCTCCGGACGCGCGGCCTCTAGCGCCGCGGTAATGCCGTTTTGTCCCGAAAACGCGGTCAATGGCTTTTGGGGCCGGCTTCGGGAGAACAGGGTTATGAACTGGTTTCTAAACAGAGAGGCCCGCCTTGAGACCCGTTATTTTTTCTCTTTTTGCTGAACCCGCCTGATCCCAAGAGCTTTACCCGTTTTTTCATCTACTTCCACGATCACGCCATGCATTTCAACGCCTTCGGAAGCGACTTCAAACCTGTTAGGCAGGTGGGTAAGGAATCTCGCGATAATGTTCTCTTTTTTCCTGCCTATAACCGAATCGTACGGCCCGGTCATCCCGCAGTCGGTTATATACGCGGTTCCCTGAGGCAGTATTTTTTCGTCCGCGGTCTGGATATGCGTATGTGTCCCAATTACCGCGCTTACCGCGCCGTCAAGATACCAGCCCATAGCGACCTTCTCGCTCGTCGCCTCAGCGTGGAAATCAACAACAATAACCGGGGTCTGTTCTTTTATCTTCTCAATAACTTCCCTTACCGCGGCAAACGGACAATCTACAGCGTCCATGAATACTCTTCCCAGAATATTGATAACCGCCATCCGCTCAAGCCCGTTAATTTCAATAACAGAAAAACCTTTACCTGGTACCCCCCTGGGATAATTCAGCGGCCTGAGCAGCCTGTCCGACCTTTCAAGAAACTCGTATATTTCCCTTTTTTTCCAGATGTGGTCGCCTGAAGTCAGGACATCCACTCCGCTGGAAAATAATTCTTCCGCTATTTTCGGAGTAACGCCGCTTCCGCCCGCGGAATTTTCCCCGTTCGCTATGACAAAATTGATATCCTCTTTTTTACGTATATCCCACAGCTGTTTTTCTATAATTTCCCTGCCCGGATTACCGACAATATCTCCAAGAAAAAGAATCTTCATTTGCCTCTGCCCTGTCTTTTTATGCCCGCGTTGAAGTACTTCTATTACCCCTTACCGGCCGACTCGCCGGGTAGCCTTAGCTCCAAAAAGCAAAAACACCGGACAGGTCAAAACATACTCGATCGTTCCGACCTGCCCGGGGTGCCCTTATTTCGCGTATTCTATGGATCTTGTTTCTCTTATAACGACCACTTTGATCTGGCCGGGATACTGGAGCCCGGCTTCTATTTTTTTCTTTATCTCCATTGCCATTACTGCCGCCTGCGCGTCATCGACTTTTTCCGGATGCACGATGATCCTTATCTCTCTGCCCGCCTGAATGGCATACGTTTTTTCTACCCCTTCACATTCATTCGCGATAGCTTCCAGGCCTTCAAGCCTCTTGATATACGATTCCAGAGTCTCTCTTCTCGCGCCCGGGCGCGATGCGCTTATCGCGTCAGCCGCCTGCGCGAGTACCGCCAGAAGCGTCTTCGGTTCAACATCCCCGTGGTGCGCCTCTATCGCGTGTACTACGATGTCGGGCTCACCGTACTTCTTGGCTAATTCCGCGCCAAGCTGAGCGTGCGTCCCCTCCATTTCATGCGAAACAGCTTTGCCGATATCGTGCAGAGCGCCTATACGTTTAGCCAGATTAATATCCAGCCGGAGCTCTCCGGCCATCGCTGACATAAGATATGCCGTCTCTTTCGAGTGCTGTAAAACATTCTGGCCATAGCTGGTGCGGAACTTAAGCCTCCCGAGAAGCTTAACGAGCTCCGCGTGTACGCCGTGTATGCCCAGGTCGAGCAGAGTATTTTCTCCTTCTTCCTTGACCGTGGCTTCCATCTCTTTTTTTACTTTCTCTACTACTTCCTCGATACGCCCCGGATGGATCCTGCCGTCCTCTATCAGCCTCTCGAGGGACATGCGGGCTATTTCTCTTCTGAACCTGTCAAAACCGGAAATAATAACCGCTCCCGGAGTATCGTCAATAATAATGTCCACTCCCGTAGCCATTTCCAGTGCCCTTATGTTCCTTCCTTCTCTCCCTATTATCCTGCCTTTCATGTCTTCGGACGGGAGATTTACCACACTCACTGTTGTATCCACCGTATGGTCCACCGCGCATTTCTGAATGGCAAGCCCCACTATTTTACGGGCTTCTTTATCGGCTTTTTCCCTTGTTTCATCCTGGATACGTTTGATCTCATACGCCGCTTCAGCCCGGGCTTCCTCTTCCATTTTCTTGATCAGCATATTCTTGGCCTGCTCTTTGCTCATCCCTGAGATTTCCTGCAGCCTGTTTTTTTCTTCCTGCGTAAGCTTCTCGAGCTCCTGCTTATGCCTGTCGGCCTCGATATGTTTATGCTTCAGCTGTTCTTTAACGCCGTGCAGTTCTTTTTCCTTCTGTTCCAGTACTTCCACTTTTCTGTCTATATTTTCTTCTCTCTGAAGAAGGCGCTTTTCCATAGACAAAAGTTCTTTCCTCCGCTCCTTAGCTTCCTCTTCGACTTCAGCCCGCATCGCGAGGGCAAGATCTTTTGCCTCAAGGATAGATTCCCTTTTACGCCTTTCCGCCTCTACCTTAGATGTGTTGATGATAACTTTGGCCTTTTCCTCGGCATGTTTTATTTTCATCTTCGCTGTGTATTTTCTTAAGACATACCCGAGAACAAAGAAAAAGATACTTCCAAGAATAGAAAAACCAAAGTAAGCTATCGTCTTTATTGTGTTGCTCATTACTTTACCCCCTTTCTATTTAAAGGGCGGCGCGGGAAAATCAAGTAATCCGTCATTTTTTCAGAACCGCGAAATTATTTTCATCTGTTTACCAAATCCTTACAGACAAAAATCAATCTGTTATCACCATTGAAACCGGTCTGTCATGCGGGCATACGGGCAGGGCGTCAACTACCTGAAAACTGAAAGCAATACCAATTGTGTCCGAGAATAATAGCTCTTCATTGGATAAGAACCTGTCGTAATATCCTTTTCCTCTTCCCAATCTCATGTTTTTTTTGTCATATGCTATTCCCGGAACCACGATCAGATCTATCTCCTTTAACGGCACTTTGTTCAAAAAGCTTTCCCCCGGTTGAAAAATACCTAAAGGCCCCTTTTCCAAGTATTCCATTGCTTTGAGCTCAGAAGCAGTTATTTCACGACTATCCCGCCCTATATACGGGACAACTACCCTTTTCCCCTGTTTCAATGCCTCCTCAAGGATCCCGCGCGTATCAACTTCTGCCGGCAGAGAAACATACAACATGACAGTCCTGCAGGCCTGAAATTCATGAAGAGTAAGAAGTTTCTTTTGAATCTTCCCGCTCTTTTCCTCCCGAATAAGAGGATCTTGCTCCCGCAGTCGCCTGTTTATCTCCTTTCTTATTTCTTCCTTTCTCTCTATAATATTATTTATGTTTTTTTCCATAGCCATTATACACTAATATATCTGATAAGCCTAACACTTTTCAAGTTTTCTGATACAATATCCTGAAAAATGCTCCTTTTTTAGTCAAACATTCTTGTTTACTGTCCGCTAATACGCCCCTCTCGCTTGTCTTCAACATAAACCGGGCTTATCTTTCTAAGCCTTTCTATCACGGGAGGCAATTTTTCCATTACAGATTCAATCTCCTCCTCTGTGTTGAATATACTTAAAGAAAACCTGACAGACCCCTGAAGCTCCATAGCTTCAAGCCCCATATTTTTCAAAACATGAGAGACTTCAAGGCTCCCGGATGTGCATGCTGACCCGGACGACACGCAAATACCTTCCAGATCTAAACTTAGTATTATTGATTCCCCTTCCAGATACTGAAAACTCAAATTCAGTGTATTTGGAAGGCGCTTTTCAGGATGCCCGTTAAGAGTTACATATTTGACTTCCTTCAAAATACGGCTATACAGTAAATCCCTGAGTCTCTTTGTCTTTTCGTAATTTTCACGCATATTTATTCGCGCCAGTTCGCACGCCTTACCAAAACCGACTATACAGGGGATATTTTCAGTTCCGGCCCTCCGTCCCCTTTCCTGACTGCCTCCATGGTGATACGCGTCGCTTTTGAGTTTTTTTCGTAAATACAATGCTCCTATGCCTTTAGGCCCATATAACTTATGCCCTGACAAAGAAACCATGTCCGCTCCTGTCTCCCGGACACTAAAAGGCATTTTACCTGCCATTTGCACAGCGTCAGTATGAAACAAGACCCCGTTTTCTGAAGCTATTTTACCTATCTCTTTTACAGGCATAATAGTCCCGGTTTCATTATTCGCCGCCATGATAGTTATAAGGATCGTGTTTTTGTTAATACACTTTCTCAGCTCTTTCGGGTCTATCTCTCCATATCTATTTACACTTAAACGAGTTACAGTAAAGCCCTGTTTTTTTAAATACTCACATGTTTTTAATACAGCGTGATGCTCAACTGAAGACGTGATAATATGGTTCCCTTTATTCAGGAAAGTATACGCTGTTGATTTTATAGCGAAATTATTGGATTCCGTTCCGCCGGATGTAAAAATGATCTCTTCCGGGGAAGGCGCGTCTAAAAGTTCAGCCACCCGCTCTCTGGATCTCTCAAGAGCTTTTTTCGCGGCTCTGCCA
This sequence comes from Candidatus Omnitrophota bacterium, assembly GCA_043823375.1. Taxonomy (GTDB): domain Bacteria; phylum Omnitrophota; class Gorgyraeia; order Tantalellales; family Tantalellaceae; genus JBDRAX01. The sequence goes on from JBDRAX010000144.1 coordinate 13,399, forward strand.
ACAGCGTGCATGCTGGAAGCATTACCCCACTTTTCAGTATAGAACGGGATCATTTCTTCCAGAACCGCGGGATGAACTCTGGTTGTGGCATTAGAATCAAGATATACAGTCTTCATAATCTATATAATCTATGTATGGGTTTTCTATAAACCGGATCGGCATAAACTGTTTTATCCGTACGCGGATCATATTACATCAAGCGCCCGGGGACATCCGGGGATATTTCTTTTGTCCTCGTGGCCAAATGTTCAAGCGAATACCCTTCCAAAGTAACTTTTACCTGCTTATCAACATCATCCCATACTTCTCTGGAAGCGCACACAGCCGCTCTTTTACAAACTTGCCCTTTTTCCTTATGCGCGAAACACCTGTGTGATACCTTGCGCCCTTCAAGCGCCTCTAATATCTGGTAAATATTAATATCTGAAGGATTTTTGACCAGAGCGTACCCGCCCTTAGGCCCGCGGACACTTTTTACTAACCCTTTTCTTTTAAGGCAGTTAAAGATCTGCTCAAGAAAAAGAGACGATATTCCCTCTTCCCGGGCAATCTCTTTTATCGTTACAGGCTGGTTCTTTTCATACATAAGAGCGAGATTAATAAGCGCTCTTACGCCATAAGATATTCTGCTTGTTAGCCACACAGCTTAAACCCTTTTCTTGCAATAAGATACGCCGATACTCGCCTTAAACGGCTTCAACCCGCTCTATCCCGGGAACTTCTTTCTTGATAGTCTGTTCAACAACAGATTTAAGGGTCATCTGGCTCATCGGGCACCCTGAACAGGCACCCCGCAGTTTCACCTTTACAATACTTCCAAGAACAGAAACCAGTTCAATATCCCCGCCATCTCTTTGCAGTAAAGGGCGTATTTTTTCAATAGCTTTTTTTACCTGTTCTTCCATCATCGTCTCCTGATTTTTTACTTTATTATAAAATTAAAAAGGCTCCGGCAAAGAATCCGCGCGACCCAATGCCGGAACCCAAGGAATGATCTGTCCCGCGTAACATAAAGCGGGATAAATAATCCTACTATACCATACTAAAAAAGTCAAGAAAAAGATTTGTCCGCTAACTTACGCTTCCATCTCGGGATAAGTGTTATTCTCCCCGTAAATGTTTAGCGGGGGCCTTGTGAAGGGCGAATGATTATTCGCCCTTCACAAGGAAATCCATTATCATTATTAATCAGGGCGAAAAATTTTTCGCCCCTAC
>JBDRAX010000145.1:0-2027 GCA_043823375.1 Candidatus Omnitrophota bacterium
ATACTTTCAAAATAATCCGTATTCATGCGTTCATGTCCGGGAATAGGTTTAATGACCAGCATCGGCAGTTTTTTAACCGCAGCCTCGGAAATCGTCATGCCTCCGGCCTTCGTCACGATTACATCCGCCGCATCCATCAACTCATCGATATTATCCACATAAGACAATATATGAATATTCCGATTTTTCTCATGAGCGCTCAGTTTTTTCAAGCGCGAGCAGAGTTTTTTATTTGAACCCGCGACAACCAGAAGCTGGTAATTATGCCCTTCGTCCCTCAAAAGAGATTTGACGACTTCTTCCATTGCACCCAGCCCCTGCGTACCGCCCATTATTAACACCGTAGGATTACCGCAGGCAAGCCCCAGTTTTTTTCTTACTGCCGGCATATCATTTTTGATCCGGAATTTAGGATCCACCGGGATTCCGTATGGTTTTATCTTCTTATCAGGGACACCTTTATTTTTCAGCACTTCCGCGGTTTTTTCCGACGGCACGACATAATAATCAACATCATCGAACAGCCAGTATGAATGGGGCGCGTGATCTGTCAGAACTCCAATAAGCGGAATTTGTCTGCCAAACGTTCTTTTAGAATCGGCAACCATCCCGCAGGGGAAGGCCTGAGTACACAAAATAACGTCAGGAGCGTGCTTTTCCAGAAGCTTACTCATCTTAGACATATTGAATCTATGAAGAGCCGCGCGAGCTTTTTCAGTCTTTTTCATTACTTCCGGATTGTCGTAAATATTTCCCCATATTTCCGGTTTTTTCTTAATGATCTCGATATAGGCCGTATTTATAATTTTCCCGAGTATGGGATTTGTATAGCCGAGGGCGTTTATCTTTTCAACATCAAAATCACCACCGACATAGCGCAATCCCTGTTCGATGGCGTTAGCGGCATGGAAATGGCCGGAATATTTCGAAATATAGAAAATTAATATTTTTTTTCTCATACTGCCAATACTGTAACTTTTTTATCCTCCGGACCTGGCCGCGTCATTATTTTTCATGTATTTCGGCAATTGCCTCATGCATCGAAATAACAGCGTTTTCTGACTTTAACTTCCTTATCAGAACACCGTCGCAGGGAGAAGGGATATCAAACGTGGCTTTATCAGTTACGATCTCCAGTAAATCCTGGCCTTTCCTCAGACAGTTTTTCTCCTCAGCATACCATTGTGTTATAACCGCTTCCCTGATATCGTCAAAAATGCCTGAAAGCCTGAGTTCCATGCTTACAACTCCCCATATTCTGTATGATAATTTTCCGTAAACTGTTCCGCGAAATTCTGTTTTACTAAATTCATATCAAGTTTTTTCCCGATCAGACTTCTAACAGAAGTTACTTTTATATCAGGTTCTCCACACGGATTTATGCAGGAAAAAGCGGTAATGTCGTTATTTATATTTACCGCGACGCCATGGTAAGTGACCCATTTTTTTACCGCAATGCCTGTAAACGCTATTTTTTTTTCATCAACCCAGACACCACGCCGCCCCTCTATCCTTGCCGCATGTACCCCTATGCGCTTCAAACTGTTTGTGACTGTCCCTTCCAGAAAATCTATATATAGAGAAATATCCCGTTTTTTATCCGCCAGGTTTATTACCGGATATAGCAACAATTGTCCCGGCATATGACAGGTAACAAGGCCTCCCCTGCCCGTGTACATGACAGGGAAATTATTTTCATTAAAGTAGTCTCGGTTTATTATACTTTTCTCATCTGATCTACGGCCGAGCGTCACAACAGGAAAATGCTCCAACATAATAAGAGTATCCGGCAAGAGCCCGTTGATCCTGCCATAAAGTATTTTTTCCTGGATTTCCAGCCCCTTTGAATATTCAACGACCCCTTCATCCAGGATATCAAAACCGTTCAATGTTGTACGCATAAATATATTACATCATACTATTCTAATATGGGGATCCGGCTATAGCATTTCCTCAATAGTACCATACTCTTTAAAATATGCTATTATCCCGCCTTTTTCCAGAAATTTCAGCATCACCCTTGGTAT
>JBDRAX010000146.1:0-8524 GCA_043823375.1 Candidatus Omnitrophota bacterium
ATATAGATGAAAAAGCTATAATAATGCAACTTAGTGACATCATGCATAAGAAGTCGGAAACACTCTATGCCGGATTTAATATTATTTTGAAAGAAACCGCTAAAATAGTTCGTAATGCGCCTGTTATAATCGGCATATTGAATTCCTGTGAGTTGTCTGAAAGAGTAAAAAAATTTGACGATCCATATTATTACATAACCAAACTTTCAGAGATTGAAAGTGTCTCTGCTTCAATACAGAACATGATTTTAATGGCACATGCATTAGGGTTAGGTGCAGCTTGGTTAACTTCAGTTTTGTTTTGCGAGGAAGAAATAAAAGAAAAAATGAATATTTGCGAAAATTTGCTCGCGGTAATTGCACTAGGATATCCCACGGTTTGTACACAGCTTGGATATAAGAAAAGAAAGCCTTTGAGCGATTTGATGAAGGGCATAGCATGACATATTCTGCTAAGGAACAATATGATGTCGTAATTATCGGTTCCGGAGTTGCGGGCTTGGTCTGCGGATGCTACTTGGCAAAAAAAGGATTGAGTATATTAATTATTGAAAAGCATAATAAAGTTGGCGGGTATTGTACCTCGTTTACTCGAATGGGCTATAGTTTCGATGTGGCTGTGCATTATCTTGGCAGTTTACGGCCAGGAGGTGTACTCAATAAGATTTTAAGTGATATTTCGCTGGAAAATGAAATTGTTTTTAATCGAATAGACCCCTGTGACAAAATAATTATGCCGGACCATGTTGTTCTGGTGAGAAACAATACTAACGGGACTCGAGAAAGTTTTAAACAGGCATTTTTTCACGAAAGTGCGAATATTGATAAATTTTTCGATTTTATGATTAAGGAAGATTTTCAAACAATTTATCTAAAGACGGTAAAGCGGACTTTTACCGAACTATTGGACAGCTTTTTCAGAGATTCAAGGCTTAAATCCACCATTTCAGTTTTACTTGGGAATATAGGTTTGCCCCCATCGCGTGTATCGGCTTTGACAGCGAGCATTTTATTTAGGGAATATGTTTTCGATCCGGGGTATTATCCGAGTGGCGGTATGCAGTGTTTTAGTAACGCGCTGTTAAAGAGGTTTACAGGGTATGGAGGTGAAGTCCTTTTATCGAAAGAAGTAAAAAAGATTGAAACTGAAAACCGCAAGATAAAAGGAGTAGCGTTGGATAATGGCGGATATATATTCTCTAATATGGTTATTTCTAACGCTGATGCATTATTAACATTGGGTAAAATGCTTGATTGCGGATATACTGGAGGTTTTGACGCGTTGGAGCGCATGGAAATTTCCCAATCGGCTTTTGTCTGCTATTTCGGTGTTGATAGCAAAATTGAAAAAGCGATTTCCCCTAAATGTACTACATGGTATTTCAACACATACGATATGGAAACTTGTTATGGCAAACCAATAACACCTGCATGTGAAAAGTTGAATTACGCGGTAATTACATATCCATCGGCGCATAGTGGAAATCTCGGAAGCATAGATAAATCTACTGTGCAGATACTGATGGGAGCTAAGTATGATGATGAGAGAAACTGGAGTAGTGTTAAGCACATGATTTCAAGGAAAATAATAGCTTTTGTAGCGGATATCATTCCTGATATAAACAGATTCATAAAGTATACTACTATTGCAACGCCGTATGATTTCTATCGCTATACGTATAATCATGCCGGAGCCATGTATGGTTGGGCTGCATTGCAAAATCAGATAAAACAGTCCATATTGGCGCATGCGACACCGATAGAAAATCTTTTTCTGGTAGGGCATTGGGTTACAAATGGTTTTGGTCAAAGTGGTATTCCTGCTGTTGCCTTATCGGGAAAAAATGTCGCAAAAATAGTTTTATCTAAGCTAAAAACAAAATAGAATAAAAAAAATGACACTATTTGCTGTATCATCATTACTGACCGCGATAACGAGTTTCGGAATGGGCATTTTTGTCTACTTTAATGGCAAAAACAAAAGATTCAATAAAATCTGGCTCGGAGTTACTTTTAGTGTAGGGATATGGGGGGCCGGTAGTTTAATCGCGACTCAGATTCAAGATTACACTGTATCGATGTTTTGGTGGAAGATTACATATATTGGCGTAATTTATGTACCGGTCTTTTTTTTCCATTTTGTATGTGTGTTCTTAAAGTGTAATAAAAATACAGTAATCAGGCTTACATATCTGTTGGCTCCAATTTTTGTAGTTATAAATCTATTCTTTGGAAATCAGTTTTTGGGAAAAATTAATCTTGTGTTTGGCGATTTATACTGGTTTAGTTCTCCCGGCATACTGTACAATATTTTTTATGTTTTATTCTATCTTATTTTAAACTTATATTCATACTTGTTGTTGTTTAAAAAAATAAAATTTGCCGTAGGACTAGAAAGAACGCAGATTCTTTATTTTATTGTTGGCTCAGCAATCGGCTGGATAGGGTCGGAAGGATGTTTTCCCGTGGGGTGGGGTGTTAACTTTTATCCTGTATCAAATTTTTTCACAGCGCTTTATCCAATTATTTTAGGTTACGCTATAGTACGGCATCAACTTTTGGATATTGAAATCATCGTTAAAAAAACTCTTGTATTTGCCGGGCTTTTTGTAGCGTCTTATCTTGTTTTTTCGAGTTTTATTTACGTAGGTTCGATTTTTTTTGAAAATATCATACAAAATCGATGGATAGCATTAATTCCCTCAGTTTTTGTCATTGTTTTAATGCTCAGGCCTCTTGATAATTTTTTACGAGACATTACGGATAAATTCTTGTTTCAGAAGAAATATGATTATAAACAGCTTCTGAAAACTTTTACAAATGAAGTACTTACCGTCCTGGAGCTGTATACATTAGTTGACTTAACAGTCGCAAAGTTAGCAGATATTATAAAACTGGATAATGCGGCTATTCTACTTCATAGTGAAGAAAACGAGGGTTTTGAAATGACATCGTCCACAATAGATCACAATTCTCGATATTTCATCAGTGATGATAGCCAAACGATTAGAGATATGAAACAAATAGATAAGTATCTGATATCAACCGGTCCAGTAAAAAAGAAATTTATTTCATATAGCATGAAAAGTTTCATGAAAGATCAGCAGGCTGTTTTAGTAATTCCGTTAATCGAAAGGAACAAACTTATCGGCATTCTATCTTTAGGTAAAAAGAAATCAGATGAAGATTTTACACAGGACGATATCGATATCCTGTTGCCGCTTGCGCAGACTCTTTCTATCGCTATCACCAACGCGCAGCTTTTCGTTAAACTCTCGGAAGCCCAGGCGCAGGCTGCGCAGAGAGAAAAAATGGCTGTTATTGGAACATTGTCGGCAGGGATAAATCATGAGATATGTAATCCTCTCGGTATAGCGAGAGGGCACTGTGAAATGTTTCTTCTGAACATGAAAGAAGGTTTATACAAAACAAAAAGCCAAGAGGAACTGCTGGAAAAGGCGCAGGAGATCATGAAAAAGGTTATTCATGAAACCGACAGGGCTACTGTGATAACCAAAAAACTTTCGTCTTTCGCTAAGCCATCAAAGGATGAATTGCAGAATGACGTAAGCATTGAACACGAGGTAAATGAAGTTGTGGCCTTAGTGGAACATGACCTTAAACTGGATAATATAAACGTGATTACGGAAATTCAGCCTGATCTGCCGTTTATTGTGGCTGATAAAAAGCAGATTCAGGAAATATTATTCAATCTGATACGGAATGCCGCGCAGGCTATACAGGCGGTTCCACATCGGGGAAATATTCTAATCCGCGCCGCGAGCGCGGGAAAGAAAGTACATGTGTATATCGAAGATACGGGGGTAGGTATCAGTAAAAAGAATTTAGCCCAGATCTTCCATCCGTTTTTTACTACAAAAGAACCGGGAAAAGGGACCGGCCTGGGGTTATTTATAGTGAAACAGGTTGTGGAGCGTAATAACGGGCATATTTCGATTCAAAGTGAGCAGGGCAAGGGTACCGTATTTACCCTTGTTTTTAACGCGGCCGAATGAAAGAATATATGTAATTAATGAATATCTTCGCGATATCATCGTTAGCGGTATTCCTGTCAAGCGTGTTAATCGCGTTATTTGTTTTATGGAAAAGTAAAAAAAACGCGGCGGAATGTATTTTTGTTTTTTTCTGTTTATCTGTAGGGCTATGGGGTATAGGCGGATATTTTTTTTCAGTTCCTGAGGGAAAAACAGCTGTTTTGTGGTGGCAAATCGCGTATACGGGAGTCATTCCAACTTCGGTATTATATCTGCATTTTGTAACGGTTTTTCTGGGGGTTAAACGTCCGTGGCTCATACGAACAGGATACTTATCAGCCAGTGTTTTTTTGATTTTTGACTGGTTTTTTCGTGATTTTTTTATGCGTGATCTGTATCTTGTGTTCGGACAGTTTTACTGGCATAACTGGTTTAGTGACCGAAGTATATCATTTATACTTTTTTTGGCATATTTCTACAGCCTTCCATTGTACGGGTTTGTACTATTAGCCCGGAATTTAAGGGGCGCGCGTGGAAAAACGCGGGAGCAGTTGAAATATCTTCTGGCCGGATCGGTTATCGGATGGCTGGGCACAGCCGGGGATAACCTTATAAATTTCGGCATTCCGCTTTATCCGTATTCGAACTTCCTGATCGCTTTGTATCCGGTGATTTGGGGTTATGCCATCCTCAGACACAACCTCTTGCAGATCGAAGTCGTAATACGGAAAACTTTTGTTTTTTCAGTATTGTTCATAAGTTCTCTTCTTGTGATATCCTGTTTTGTGTACGCTCAATCAGTGTTTTTTGAGCATTCGGGATTGAATATATGGGTTTCTCTGATACCCGCTGTTTATATTATTGTTTTTATCTGCAGGCCGTTTGAAAATTTTTTAAAACGGGTGACAGATAAATTTTTATTCCAGAAAAGATATGACCGCAGGAAACTGCTTGCTTCCTTCTCCCGCGAAGTTCTTTCGCTTATTGACACTGAGGAGATTCTAAGGGTAAGCGTCAGAAAACTGGCAGATATGATAAAAGTATACGGGGCCGGCATTTTACATAACGATTTACACGGCCAGCCATTGCTCTGGATATTTTATGACGGAAAAGATTTCATAGAGCACTATGTATCGCAAGGCCCGGAAATGAAAACTTTTTTCGAGTGGCAGAAGGATTTCACAGTGGTTACTCATAATGAAGCGAAAAAAAACATACCTGCAATATTATCAGAAATGGGGCCGCGTTTGATTATACCGTTAAAATGCGGGAATAAAACCGCGGGCATTCTCGCCCTCGGCGCTAAAAAATCCGATGAGGATTTTACTGAAGACGATATCGCTATACTTTTGCCGATATGCAAAAGCCTCGCTATTGCTATTGCCAACGCTGAACTTATCAAAAAGCTGACTGAGGCGAACGCGAGGGCGGCGCAGAATGAGAAGATGGCGGTTATCGGGATGTTGTCCGCGGGGATCAACCATGAGATATGTAATCCGCTCGGTATAGCGCGTGGAAAATGCGAGAATTTTTTGTCGAACACGCGTGAAGGGTTTTACCGAGACGAGGATCCGGAGGCGCTTATACGAAAGGCGGAGGGGATACTTGAGAGCATTATAACGGAGACGGACAGGGCCGCGGGTATTACAAAAAGGCTTTCGTCATTTGCCCGTCCCGCGACGAGTGACGATGCGCAAGATGTGGACATAAATAGTGAAATCGAAAGTGTTCTTGAGTTCCTGAGCTATGATCTTGATATGGGCCGGGTCGAGATAGAAAAACGTGTGGAAGACAATATCCCGCGAATAACCGCTGACACTAAAGGGATACAGGAGATTTTTTTCAACATCATTCGGAATGCCATACAGTCAATAGATGCCGAAGGCCGTATAGTGATACACATATCCCGTAATGGAGAGGGTGTGTCTGTGAACATTAGTGATAATGGGAAAGGTATGAGTCGTGAAATCAGGGGCCGTATATTCAACCCGTTTTTCACTACAAAAAATCGGGAAAAAGGAACAGGCATGGGATTGTTCATAGTGAAGCAGATAATCGACAGGAACAACGGTTCTATTAAAATTCGAAGCGAGCCTGGAAAAGGGACAGAGGTACGCGTAGTATTTCAAAACGATGGAAACTGTCTTCGCCCGCGGAGATAAATATAAAAACAGCAGAAACAAAAGTGCCGCGTAATATCATGGGAAAGGGATAGATTTATAACGAAAAGGCTATACACCGCATGAATTATTTTTCATTATCCGGATTGTTAGTAGGAACCGTAAGCGTCTGGATGTCGATTTTTGTCTTTGTTCGTGGAAGAGACTCGAAAACAACGCTGATATGGGCTCTCTATTGCTTATGCGTCGCGGTCTGGGGATTCGGAGGATTTTTTATCGGCCAGACTCATAGTGAACAAACGGCGCTCTTATTGTGGAGAGCGACATATGTCGGTGTAATTTTTTTGCCCGTTATATTTTTTCATTTCATTTGCAGTTTTCTGCGCCTTGATAGAAAGATTATTTTAACAGGCGCTTACGGGTTGTCCGTTCTATGCGTTCTGGCTGACATTTTTGGAGGTAAGCTATTTATAGGCAGGGTCGAATTTATGTTCGGCGAGTTTTTCTGGAACAGGTCTCCGGGGGTATTTCACATATTTTTTTTCGTGGTGCTGTTTTTCGGCCTGATTTTTTACTCATCTGTTTTACTTTTAAGAGGGCTTACGGATTCGACTTCAGAGCGGCGCAACCAGATAAAATATTTTTTCGCGGGCGCGGGGCTGGGATGGATAGGAGGGGAATTGTGTTTCCTGCCGACTTTTGGAATTGAGATTTACCCGTATTCAAACTTTCTGGTTTCATTGTATCCGCTCATTATGGGATACTCTATAGTTAAACATCAACTGATGGATATTGAAGTCGTAATACGAAAGACTTTCATTTTTTCGATATTGTTTGTAAGTTCTCTACTCGTAATCTCCTGCTTTGTATACGCGCAATCACTGTTTTTTGAACATTCCGGATTAAACGCGTGGCTCTCACTGATCCCCGCTGTCTGTATCATTGTTCTTATAGGAAGACCTTTTGAAAGTTTTTTAAAGCGCGTGACTGACAGATATTTGTTTCAGAAAAAATATGACTATAAAATGTTTCTTTCCACTTTTTCCAGCGAGATTCTTTCGCTGATTGATGAGGGGGAGCTTTTGAAACTAAGCGTCAAAAAACTGGTAGATGTCATAAAAGTCTATAGCGCGGGGATTTTGCTCAATGACCGCCTCGGAGAGGTTTTACCATGGGTATTTTATGACGGTAAAAAATACGCCGAACGGAATGTCCCTGAGAGCCGGGAAATAAAAATTTTATTTGAAAAGCATTACAAGTATATAATTGTGAATGAGAATAGAGTGGCGGACGGAATACCTGAAGTACTGTCAGAAGCGAAATCATATTTAGTTATACCTTTGAAATGCAATGACAGGCCGGTCGGTATCCTTGCTCTCGGCGCTAAAAAGTCCGATGAGGATTTCACTGAAGATGATATCGCTATACTTCTGCCGATATGTAAGAGCCTCGCCATAGCGATAGCGAACGCTGAACTCATTAAAAAACTGACTGAGGCGAACGCGAGGGCGGCGCAGAACGAAAAGATGGCGGTTATCGGGATGTTGTCCGCGGGGATCAATCATGAGATATGCAATCCGCTCGGGATAGCGCGGGGGAAATGTGAGAGTTTTCTGTCGAACGCGCGTGATGGGTTTTACCGGTGCGAAGAACCGGAGGAGCTTATAAGGAAGGCTGAGGGCATACTTGAGAGTGTGATAAGAGAGACGGACAGGGCCGCGGTTATAACTAAAAAACTTTCGTCTTTTGCCAGTCCCCCTGCCGAAGGTATTATTGAAAATGTTGACCTGAGTGAACAAATTGAAAATGTTCTTGAATTCATAAGGTATGATCACGATATCGGCAGGATTGATATAACAAAAAACATCGCTCCGGGACTTCCGCGCGTAAAAGCTCACTCGAAAGAGATACAGGAAATTTTGTTTAATATTCTGCGGAATGGTGTCGAAGCGATTCCGGAAAAGGGAAAAATCACGATATCGGTTTGGAACAATGCCGATGAAGTTTATATTGATATAACAGATACGGGGGTTGGTATCAGCAAAGCGCAAATAGGGAGGGTATTCAGCCCGTTTTTTACGACAAAGGCCCACAACAAAGGAACAGGCATGGGGCTTTTTATTATAAAACAGTTAATTGAGCGTAATAACGGTTCAATCAAAGTGACAAGCGAAGCGGGAAGGGGCACAAAAGTTCACATGGTTTTAAAAAGGGGCGCAGAATTACAAGATAACAAGAGTGAGTTTTAATATGTTATACAGTATATTACCTTTATCCGCGGGAACATTGATTTTTACGCTTGGCATAGTTATATTAAAATCCGGATCCGGTTTGACCCGGAATAAATCGCTTTTTTTTATGTGTGCAGGGCTTTCCATATGGCTTTTCTGCTATGGCATTAACTATATC
>JBDRAX010000147.1:0-19540 GCA_043823375.1 Candidatus Omnitrophota bacterium
GGCAGCAACTGAAAATGATACCAACGGCTGGACGATAAGAGCCGTATGAACCGAGAGGTTCACGTACGGTTCTGTGAGAGGCTAAAGGGGAAGTTCCTTTGGTCTACTCGACCTACGACTGTTTGTGAGAAATGCGGGTTAGATCCGGAAAAAAAAGCACGGCCGGGGTCTTCTTTTTAACTTTCCCATAAAAAACTTGACATTCTTTTTTTCATATGTAAAATAATTAATCAAAATACGCTTTGTTAAAAAGCAGATTTCGAAAAGAACAACGGCGTTCTTTTTTCTTAAATAATTAAGGAAAAGGGCGCTGTTTTTTTTTTGCGCGGAATATATCAAGGAAGGGATGATCATGCATAGAATAGTCAGAAAAGAGAGGCTAAACGCGGAGATATGCCTTGTTGAATTCGAAGCAATGGACCTGGCAAAGGCCGCTAATCCCGGACAGTTTGTCCTTTTGCGTATCGATGAACAGGGAGAGAGGTTCCCTCTTACTTTATATGATTGGGACGCGGATAAAGGCACGGTGACAGTGGTTTGCCAGGCTGTAGGTGTCAGTACGAAAAAACTTTGCGCTTTGAATGAAGGCGATGCCATACTTGACGCGGCGGGCCCTCTGGGGCACGCCACAAAAACAAAAGGTATAGGAAAAGTTATCTGTATAGGCGGCGGCGTCGGGACGGCGGAGGCGTATCCCATAGCGAAAAGGATGAGTGAGGACGGCAACGATGTTTCGGTGATAATAGGCGCCAGGACAAGGGACATAGTTATATGTGAAGACGATATCCGCAGGTTCTGCGGCAAAGTTTACGTTACAACTGACGACGGGACATATTCGCGGAAAGGTTTTGTAACGGATGTCCTGCGGGAGCTTCTCGATAAAGAGATCCCTGACCTGGTTTTCGCCATAGGCCCGGCCGTTATGATGAAGGCTGTCGCGCGGATGACTGAGCCTGCGGGGATAAAAACACTGGTTTCTCTTAATTCGATCATGATAGACGGTACAGGTATGTGCGGTTCCTGCAGGGTTGTATGCGGCGGGCAGGTTAAGTTCGCCTGTGTGGACGGCCCGGAATTCGACGGGCATAAGGTGGATTTCGAAGACATTATATATAGAGGAAAAAGATATCAGGAAAAAGAGAAAAGCGCGCTCCGGCATCATGACGGAAAATGCGGGATAAATTTAAACGTATAACATGAGGTGTGAAGAATGAGGGAACAGGCGCCTGGGGACAGAATAAAGAATTTCAGAGAAGTACCGTATGGATATAATGAGGAAGAGGCCGTTAAGGAAGCGTCGCGGTGCCTTCAGTGTAAGGCGGCTTTTTGCGTGAAAGGCTGTCCGGTGGAGGTGGATATTCCGGGTTTTATCCTGGCCATAAAAGAGAGAAGGTTTTTAGACTCGGTGAACATTATAAAAAAGACGAATAATCTGCCCGCCGTGTGCGGCAGGGTCTGCCCGCAGGAAGACCAGTGCGAGAAGCTCTGCGTGCTTTCTAAAAAAGGGAACCCTGTGAACATAGGAAGCCTTGAAAGATTCGCCGCTGACTGGGACAGGGAAAACACCCCGTCATTATCCGCCGTAAAAGCTTCTCAAGTGGCCGTAGCGGAAGGATCATTGAAAGTGGCTGTAATAGGCGCGGGCCCGGCCGGGCTTACATGCGCTTCAGACCTTGCCAGAAAAGGGTACAGAGTGACTGTTTTCGAGGCTTTGCATAAACCGGGGGGGGTTCTTACGTATGGGATACCGGAATTCAGGCTCCCTAAAGACATAGTCATGGATGAAGTGTCCCGCATCGTGTCTTCCGGGGTGGAGATAAAATATAATTATGTCATGGGAAAAATAAAAACGATAGACGCTTTGAGAAGCGAAGGGTATAAGGCTTTTTTTATAGCTTCAGGAGCCGGCCTGCCGCATTTTATGAATATTCCCGGAGAGAACCTTAACGGTGTATATTCCGCCAATGAATTCCTGACCAGAGTAAACCTTATGAAAGCATATAAGTTCCCGGAGTATGATACTCCCATAAACGTCGGCAGAAAAGTCGCTGTCATAGGCGCGGGCAATGTGGCCATGGACGCGGCAAGGTCGGCGCTCAGGCTGGGCGCGGAAAAAGTTTATATAGTGTACAGGCGCACGGAACAGGAGATGCCGGCCAGGATAGATGAGATCCATCACGCGGGGGAAGAAGGTATTGAATTCCACCTGTTAACGTCTCCGGTCAGGATATTGGGGGATGAATCGAGAAACGTGAAAAAACTGGTATGTATCAAGAACGAGCTCGGAGAACCTGATTCCAGCGGCAGGAGGCGCCCGGTTGTTATCCCGGACTCGGAGTTTGAAATGGAAATGGATACTGTAATAATCGCGATAGGGAACGGCGCTAACCCTGTGCTGCTTGAAACGATAAAAGGGTTGAAACTGAATAAGTGGGGAAATATCGAAGCGGATGAAAATATATGCAGGACAAATATTGAAGACATATTTGCCGGCGGGGATATTGTTACCGGAGCCGCGACAGTCATAGCCGCTATGGGCGCCGGGAAACGCGCGGCAAGGGCTATTGATGAATACCTGCGGGGCTGATTCTGGTGTGTGTAAACTTTAAAAACGGGGGGGAGCAGAGATGACAACAAAAGGAGCGGTTGCTATGGGAAAAACAGCGGGAAAGACGAAGTCAGGGTATATCGAAAAAGTTCTGGAAGACGTGAAAAAACGTAATCCCGGAGAGAATGAATTCTTTCAGGCGGTTACGGAGGTTCTCTTGTCTCTTGAGCCTGTGATCTCAAAGAATAAAAAATATCAGGAAGCCCGGATACTTGAGCGTATCGTGGAACCGGAACGCCAGATCATATTCCGGGTGCCGTGGCAGGATGACAACGGAAATGTGCAGGTTAACCGCGGGTTTCGGATAGAGTTTAACAGCGCTATCGGTCCGTATAAAGGAGGCTTGCGTTTTCACCCCAGTGTCAATATAAGCATATTAAAATTCCTCGGGTTCGAACAGATATTTAAAAACTCACTGACCACGCTTCCAATGGGCGGCGGTAAAGGGGGCTCGGATTTCGATCCTAAAGGAAAGTCGGATAATGAAGTAATGCGTTTCTGCCAGTCTTTTATGACAGAACTGCAGAGGCATATAGGCGCGGACACCGATGTGCCTGCCGGCGACATCGGCGTAGGCGGGCGTGAGATCGGGTTCATGTTCGGCCAGTACCGCCGCATAAGGAATGAGTTTACGGGTGTTTTAACGGGTAAATCCCTTAACTGGGGAGGGTCACTGATCCGTCCTGAAGCTACGGGTTACGGCGCCACATATTTCGCCGAAGAAATGCTCAAGACAAAAGGTGACAGCTTGAAAGGAAAGACTGTCGTTGTTTCCGGTTCCGGAAATGTCGCGCAGTTCACGGTCGAGAAAGTTAACCAGCTGGGAGGCAAGGTTGTTTCGCTGTCTGATTCTCACGGTACGGTTTATGACCCTGACGGCATAAAAGGCGAAAAACTGGATTTCGTGAAAGAACTTAAGAACGTGAAACGCGGGCGTATCAAAGAATACGCTCAGAAGTACGGATGTGAATATAAAGAAGGGCTCAAACCCTGGCATATAAAGTGTGATTGCGCTTTCCCGAGCGCCACGCAGAACGAAATAGACGGTAAAGACGCCAAAGACCTTCTCAAGAACGGGTGTTTTGTTATCAGTGAAGGGGCTAATATGCCGTCCGCTCCGGACGCTGTTGATATGTTCCTTGAGAAAAAGGTCCTTTATGGCCCGGGTAAAGCGGCCAACGCGGGCGGTGTCGCTACTTCCGGCCTTGAGATGAGCCAGAATTCACAGCGTCTGTCCTGGACACGCGAAGAAGTCGACCAGAAACTCAAGAGGATAATGGTTGATATCCATAAACAGTGTATAGACGCGGCTAAAGAATACGGCCAGCCCGGTAATTATGTAATGGGGGCGAATATCGCCGGTTTTGTAAAAGTCGCGGACGCTATGCTGGAGCAGGGTGTTATATAACTGAAAAGGCTATATCCTCCCCGGGGTTTAAAAAAACCGGGGAGGATATAACTTTTATCCGCTGTATGAAATAAAAACGGATATCGCAGACAGTGAAAAAAAGACATAAGAAAAACTATCCCGAACCGATAAAAGACAAAAAGGCCTTCCTGAAAATAAGCAGGGGCATTTTTGTCGATCTTTCCATGGAGAGTATTTCGCGGTTTGTTTTTATGGTGGTGAGCGCTCTGCGGAAAACAAAAGATCGCTTCGGAGATAAATACAACCTTGATGATATCGGCAGGAGCGCGGCCAGCCTCATGAAAAATACGGAAGCTATCGTTCAGGCGAAAGCGGCTGAACAAGAACTGGCTTTTTACGAGAGGTTCGGATCAGCCCGCGATATCCTGATGAAGAAATACCGTATATCCAGAGCTGAAGCTGTAGAAAAAATAGAGAGCCAGAGCAGGAAATTGTCGAAATCCGTGTATGAGATCAGCAGGGCGATAATTGTCGCTGAA
This sequence comes from Candidatus Omnitrophota bacterium, assembly GCA_043823375.1. Taxonomy (GTDB): domain Bacteria; phylum Omnitrophota; class Gorgyraeia; order Tantalellales; family Tantalellaceae; genus JBDRAX01. The sequence continues at coordinate 4,517 of JBDRAX010000147.1, forward strand.
GAGATAGAAAAAAAAGCCTCTTCTATATCCCGTGAGGCTGTTACCTCTCAAGGTGAGACGTCTCCTGAAAAATAACATACCCTGATGGGTGAACCTTTGCCGTTCCCCGTGCCACAAAGATTCAGTATACTTGTTTTTTCCTTAAGCGGAATGTAAACTCATAACATTATATTAATATCAGCCTAGATGCCCCGTGTTGGCGGTAATTTTCAGCCGGTGGTATGTTCCTTACGCGGGGAAAAGTATTCTGAAGGGAGGGAAAATATGTTACATCGTGTTTTTCGGGGCGGAATAAAAATTTCATGTGTTCTTGCCGCGTGTTTTTTTCTGTCAGCGGGGGAATACCAGGCGCGCGCTGAAATGTCGGATACTGTTAAAGACGGCGCGGGCGGGGCGCTTATTGGGGCGCTTGCCGGCTCTTTCGGTGGTAAGGCCGGTATGGGTGCCCTCGCGGGTGGAGGGATAGGCCTTGTGATCGGCGCGATGAGCGATTCGTCGCGCGAATCGGAAAAAAACACACAGAGCCGGGCGGTACAGGACGCGTATCAGCAGGGCTTGCGGGATGGTAACAGGGTAAACTACAATGGAGACGCCGACAGCCGGCATATAAATAAATTCGGCGATGACCTTAAAGACTGATCCTTTTAAAAATATCGGGAGGAATATATGAACCGTTTCTTTATCACTATATTGCTGGTCATATCAGTTATTACGCCTGTGGCTTCGTTCGCGGGAGCGCCGGAGACCCAGCGTATTATGTATATGCGGGGACAGGAACAGCTTTTTTCCGTGGATTTTAACGATATGTGGAATATCCGTATGGAGAACGGGGATATTACGGGTGTATCCGATGACGGTATGATATGGTTTTTTCTGGGGGATATTAAAGGCCAGCCGGGTTTTGAAGGCGCGAGAGGCTGGGTCACGGCGGCCATGGCTGAATATTTTACTGATATAAAAGTTACGGATAGCATAGACGAATTCGACCTTAACGGGCTCAGAGCCCACGCGTTCCAGGGAACGGCGGAACAGGAAGAGAAACCGGTAATATTTTTCGCGTCCATTTTCGACGCGAGCGCTGAAAGGATGGGGGTCCTTCTTTTTGTCATGGACCCTGCCGCGGAAAAGCTTTATCTTGATGAGATCCACAGGATGGCCGCGTCGATAACGCGGCACTGATCTCAGGTAAACATACCAGGGAGAAAAAATGGCGAGGGTTATAAAGAGATTATCAAAAACAGCGGGCCTTATGCCGGGAACTCTTGTCCATGTGGGCGAGGAACGAACAGCTAAAACCAGGATAACGATCATAGATTATGATGAGGAGAATTTCAGCGAGCAGGAGATCAAGTCCGTGGAAGAGTGCCTTCCTTTCAGGGAAAAAAATACGGTTACATGGATAAACCTTGACGGCGTCCATGAAATGGATGTCATAGAGAAAGCAGGGAAGTGTTTTAAGCTCCATCCGCTGATACTGGAGGATATAGTAAATACCGCGCAGCGCCCTAAAATGGAAGAATTTGAAGAGTATATTTTTATCGTTATCAAGATGATCTATACGGATGATAAGAACGATGAGATAGTTTCCGAGCAGGTAAGTTTAGCGCTCGGCGAAAATTTTGTTATTTCATTCCAGGAACAGGAAGGAGACGTTTTCGGGGTTATAAGGGACCGCATAAGGACAGGAAAGGGGCGGCTCAGAAAAATGGGCGCCGATTATCTGGCGTATGCCATACTTGATTCAATTGTCGATAACTATTATATAATACTCGAAAAATACGGAGAAGAACTGGAGAGTATGGAAGAGATCCTGGCGGTAGACCCTGACCCTGAGAACCTCAGAGAGATTCATAAGTTCAAAAGAGAAGCTATTTTTCTCCGTAAGTCAATATGGCCGCTCCGGGAAGTTACCAGCGCGCTGGTCCGCGGAGAATCCCGTTTCATAAAACCGTCTACGGGTATTTATCTGAGAGACGTGTACGATCATACGGTCCAGGTAATAGATACCGTGGAAAATTTCAGGGATATGGTATCGGGGATGATGGACATTTATCTTTCAAGTATAAGCAATAAGATGAATGAGATCATGAAGGTATTGACGATAATAGCCACAATATTCATACCGATAACTTTTGTCGCGGGTGTATACGGGATGAATTTCAATCCCGAAGTATCGCGTTTTAACATGCCGGAACTTAACTGGCCTTTCGGGTACCTGTTTGCCTGGGCGGTGATGATAGCTATAGCGGGATCCATGATAGCTTATTTTAAACGGAAAAAATGGCTTTGATAAGGCAGGGGATAAGCCTTCCGGGCGCCGGCAGGGCGATCCTGAAAAAAAACGGAGGGGGGCTTACGGCACAAAAAGTATGACTGATCCTATGAAAGAAATACTTACGCTCAACGATGTCTGGTTTTATTATGACGGTTACGCCGTACTGGAAGGCGTGAACCTGTCTATAAAAGAAAACGATTTTTTAGGCGTTATCGGGCCTAATGGCGGAGGTAAAACCACGCTATTGAAAATTATTCTGGGGTTATTGAAACCTTCCAGAGGAGATGTCCGGGTTTTCGGCGGGCCGGTTGAAAATGTCCGCGGCAGGATAGGATATGTGCCGCAATTCAGCACTTTTGATCTTGATTTCCCCGTGAAGGTCTTTGATGTAGTTTTATTGGGAATGCTTGGAAAACGAGGCATTTTACGCCATTTTACATCTAGAGATAAGCTCCGCGCCGGGGAAGCTTTGAAGAGAGTGGGCCTTTTCGAAGATAAGGACAAGCCCGTGGGAAAACTGTCTTATGGGCAGAGGCAGAGGGTTTTTATCGCCAGGGCATTAGTGACGGACCCCGAGCTTCTTCTTCTTGACGAGCCGACATCAAGCGTGGATCCCGCGATACAGTCTGATTTCTACGAGCTATTGATGGGATTAAAGAAAAGTATGGCCATAGTCCTTGTCACCCATGACATCGCGGTTATCTCGGCTCATGTGGAAAAGGTAGCGTGCCTGAACAGAAAACTTTTTTATCATGATTCTAAGGAAATCAAAGAAGATGATCTGAAGGCTGTTTACGGCTGTTCCATAGAAATGATAGCTCACGGTGTGCCTCACAGGGTCATGAAGGAGCATAACGGAAAATGATGGAAGCCCTGCAGTTCGAATTCATGCGCAATGCCCTCGCGGCCGCCGTGCTCGCGAGTATAGTATGCGGTGTTATCGGCGTCTTCGTGGTGGTAAAAAGGATAACTTTTATTTCGGGCGCGGTGGCGCACGCGGCATTCGGCGGTATCGGATTAGGGTATTTCCTGGGTATAAATCCTTTAGCGGCGCTTCTGCCGTTCAGTATTATTTCAGCCGTCGGCATGGGGATAGTAAGCAGGAAAACTAAAATACCGGAAGATACCTCTATCGGTATTTTCTGGGCCGCGGGTATGGCTCTGGGGGTGATATTTATAGGTTTTACGCCCGGGTATACTCCGGATCTTTTCAGCTATCTGTTCGGCAATATACTCACGGTAACCGCGTCTGATGTTACGCTCATGTTTTTTCTCGATATAGTGATCATCGTTTTTGTGATATGCTTCTATAAGGAGTTCCTGGCTATTTCTTTTGACGAGGAATACGCGCGGACGACCGGCGTTAAAGTCGATTTTTTCTATCTTCTGCTTCTATGCCTGGTAGCGCTTACTGTTGTAGTTCTTATAAGGATAGTGGGTATAATCCTTGTGATAGCCCTTTTAACCATACCGGCCGCTATTGCCAGACAGTTTAACCCCTCGAGCCTTAAGCGCATGATGCTTATTTCCGTTATTCTGGGGATAGTGTTTACTTCGGGAGGCCTGTGGCTTTCGTACGCGCTTGATATCGCTTCAGGCGCCACGATAATACTGCTTTCCTGCGCGGGTTTTCTGGTGTCATATTTCCTCAGGAAGATCATAACGCGATAAAAGCGCGGCCAACAGAAGCTCCTGTTTTATTCTATTAAATATGCCCGTGTGATTGACTAATATTTTATGTACGGGTAAACTTAACGTATTGTTCCAAAACATTTGATATGAACAAATTGAGAAAAGCGCGGCGGGAGATGGTTTTATGGCTAAGAGAATACTTGTTGTTGATGATGAGACGGAAATTTGCGATATAATAAAGATCTTTCTGACAAAAAAAGGCTTTGAAGTCCTGGCGGTGCAATGCGGAGAAGATGCCATGGCTCTTCTTGCGAAAGAGACGGTGGATCTATTGATACTCGATAAAAAAATGCCGGGTATCGGAGGGTTAGGCGTTTTCTGGGAACTCAAAAAAGTGGGCAGGCATATACCCGCGATCATTATGACAGGTTCACGCAGGATGCCGGGGTATGAGGAAGATTATCAGAAAATGGGATATGCGGACCTTTTGTATAAGCCTGTAAGCCTGGATGAACTTCTGGAAAGCATTAACAAGGTGATCGGTGATTAAGAAAAAATAGCGGCCGCGCGACTATAGCTTTACGGGTTATAACTTGAGCGCTTGCGCTGGGATCAGCTTATAACCATTGATCTTACGCGTAACGGAGCAGTAGTTTATATTAAGTCTAAATCGGCCTGTCCGGTTCATGGGAATCCATATGATATCCGCGGAAAAAAAGAATATCCTGATCATAGGCGGCGATAAACATGGGGCGGAACTGGTAGATCTGTTCCATGGAAGCTCCATAGCGAATATTGCCGGAGTTATTGACCGGGCCGTCAGCGGGCCCGGAATAGACAGGGCCATGGCATTAGGCATACCGGTATTCCGTGAACTTGTTGATTTGCCGGACAATAAAAAGATCGATTACATTATTGATGCCGCGGGGGATATATCCGCCATAAAAGATTTTTTCAAACGCGTTAATGATAAAACGGAAATAGCAGGGCCCGGTATCGCGAAACTCTTTATAGATGTTACGCGGGAATATTGCCTTTCCGGGGAGTCTTTGCTCGCGGAAAAAACTGAGCTGCGCAAATATCTGACACTGGCCGGCAATATTTTCATAGTCCTTAATCCAGAGGGAATAGTAACGCTTATTAATAGTAAAGGGTGCGAAATCCTCGGTTATGATGAAAAAGAAATAATCGGGAAAAACTGGTTTGATTCCTTCCTTCCTCATAACGAGAGAGACGAAATAAAACATGTCTTTTCAGAGATCATGCGCGGGAACCTTGAATTTGTTGAATATTATGAAAACCCTGTTATTGATAGCAAAGGTGAAGAGCGCATAATATCCTGGCGTAACACTTTTTTTACGGATGAAAACGGCGCTGTTACAGGGGTATTAAGTTCCGGGAATGACATAACTGAGAGTAAGAACGCCGTAAAAGCGTTGAAAGACAGTGAAGCCACTTTAAAGACTATTTTTCTTGCCGCGCCTATCGCTATCGGCATGCTGAAGGACCGTGTATTGCAGTGGACGAATGAAGAAATGGCGGAAATAACCGGGTATTCTTCCGCGGAACTTGAAAATAAAAACACGAGGATGATATATCCGGATGAAGAGGAATATCTGCGCGCCGGAAAAATAAAGTATGAAAAGGCGAAAGAACAAGAAAGAGGCGCGGTAGAGACAAAGTGGAAGCGTAAAGACGGTAAGGTCATAGATATTCTCTTGAGTTTCGCGGCGATCATGAAGGAAGACCTTTCCCGCGGATTAATTTTTACCGCGCGCGATATAACTCAGGAGAACAAAATGCGCAGGGATCTTAACCTGCTGAATAAATGTTTCCTTTCTCTCGGGCCCGACACAAAAGAGAATATACGTAAAATAGTTTATACGGCCGGCGAGATCCTTGGAGGGGCGTGTGTGCTATACAACAGGATGAAAAAAGGCATGCTTTGTACGTTATCAATATGGAATGAACCGGAAGGATATAGAACGGAAGACGTTCCCGAGGGGCATATCTGTTATGATGTTATACGGAAAAAAGAACCGCTCGCTCTATGCGACCTGGCAAACACCGAATACTCGAAGACAGATCCGAACGTGCGCAAGTATAACCTGAAGTCGTATTTAGGCTATCCTGTGGAATTGAATACCGAGGCGGTCGGGGCGTTTTGCTGGTGTGATGTTGAAAAAAAAGATTTTACTGAAAGTGACTACAATATTATGAGCATGCTCGCTAAAGCGATCAGCATTGAAGAGGAGCGTGAAAAGGTTGAGAGATCCGTCGCGGAATCGGCAAAACGATACAGGGCTCTTTTTGAAGGCGCCGCGGAAGGCATACTTGTCGCAGACAGAGCAACCAGAAAAATTTTGTACGTGAATATTTCAATGTGTGAAATGCTCGGGTACGGGAGAGAAGAAATGCTCAGCAAGTGTATTGATGATATCCATCCTGAAAAATCTCTCGGGTACGTGATCCCGGAATTCGACGCATCTTCGGAGGATAAAAAAAGACTGATCATCAATATCCCATGCCTGAGAAAAGACGGTAAGATCATATATACTGATATCCACACTGCCGCGATGGCAGTTGACGGAAAGGAATGTAACGCGGGCTTTTTTACCGATATTACTGAGCGGAAAAGAGCCTATGATATGCTTATAGAAGCGGAAAAGCTTTCTTCCCTCGGATGCCTTATCGCGGAAATATCTCATGAAATAAATAATCCGCTTCAGATCGTGACGGGAAGGGCCCAGCTCGCTTTAATGTCAACGTCTTATACCCCGGAGCAGGAGGAAGAAATAAGGATCATTTATGAACAGGCTATGAGGGCGAAGGATGTTATAGAACGCCTGCTTAAGTTTTCCAAGCCCAGCCTGAAGGAAGTGGAGGAAGTCGATATAAATGACGCTATCGATGAAATTATAAAACTTCTGGAACACCAATATCGTTTCGAGGATATAGAGGTTATACGGGATTTCGACCCTCGTATCCCGCGGATAATGTCCAACGGGAAAGCCATACAGGAAGTTATTTTTAACCTTATGAATAACGCGCATGAAGCTATACCGGACGGAGGAGGAAAGATAAAGATTTCCACTCTCAGCGAAGGGAACACAGTTAAGATCGTGGTTTCTGATTCAGGGACGGGGATATCCGAAGATATAAAGCCGAGGATCTGCGAGCCGTTTTTTACCACAAAAGCGAAAGGAACAGGATTAGGCCTCTCCGTATGTTTTGGAATTATAGAGGCGCATAAAGGGAAAATGGAGTTTACAAGTAACGAAGGTAAAGGTACAAGCGTAATAATTACTCTCCCCGTAACAAAATCCGTTCAAAACGCTTCATGACAGCCGGCTGTTCGTTCCCCTGCCGGTAAGTATGGCCGGAAAAAACTGACTGGTTCTGCGCTGGACGCGGCGGTAATACCGCGAAAATATATACAATCCGGAGTGAACCGGTTCTTAGTAGTTTTCTGCTGAGTTTGTAGTTTATATGACGGCGCTTACCACCAAAAGAAGCGAGGAAATTAAGATCAGAAGTTTGATGTTACCGGCCGCGTAATTTTTAACACGTAAGCTTTTAAGCCTGTGAGTTCTGCATGTCATTGTTATTCCGCCGTCGATATTGCCTCTTAAATACTCTCCGGCCGTATTATAAGCATCATCTTCATCAAAAGCTTCACAGACAACCCTTATAACAGTTTCGTATTTCACTTTTCCTCCTTTTTTTATTTATTAAAATCTCCGTAAAGATCATTCAGATCTGTATCGCCCGGTACAGGGCGGACACCTGGTCTTTGTAGTATTTATTGAAAATTTCAGTCAGCGCGGCGTTCTTGCCTTTTGTCCGCATTTTGCTGTCCCCGGATTTTTGTTTCGTGTTAGCGGAAGGTTTGACCTTACAGGAATGGCTATAGTTCTTTTTTATCATCTTTACCTCCTAAGTTATCCGGCTGCCGTGTATCGCTGCCACCAAGCCGTATGTTCCGTTGTCTTCCCTGTAAATATTTTTTTCAATAGTTAGATGATGTAACAAGTATAAAACAAGTATTAATACTTGTCAAAGAAAAAAACAATAAATCGTATATTAATTGATACTGTCTTTAGCCTGTGAGGTGAAGCAGTGTGAAACCCTTACGCGGCAAGGGTATCGGAGAGGAGAGAGCGGAACAAAAAAAAGATTACCGTACAAAGATCAGAGTGAAGATATTATTTCTTTTTGCGATTTATATATTTCAGCGAAACCTCCGATCTTTTCAGGGCTGATCTCCGGGATAAAATCCCAGAGATCGGGCCCGGTTTTATTTGCCTTGAGGCCCGGAATGTTCACGGAACTTATTTCTCCTTTATGAAGCCTGACAGCCGCGGTAAGCATCCGGACAAGGCGGATATAATTGTTTTCGTTTATATGAGAGGGGTCGACGCTTATCATGAACGATCTTTTAACGGTATCCGTACTTTTCATATTGCTGAATTTTCTAAGGCTCAAAGTATCTTTGCCGCCTATTATCAATATGTCGGACAGGTCTATTTTTATGTTTTTTGTTTTTTCGATCTGTTCTATCCTGTCAAAAATATTTTCATAAAGGTCCCCGCCTTTGCCGCGTACAAAGCTTATATTTTCAAAACCGTTTTCAGGGGAAGACATCCTGCGGATCTCATTGACGAGGTCCTGGATACCCTGTGTCCCGGATGGTATCCAGCTCGTGTCGAGGGCTATTATCCTGTGGCGTGTTTTGTCTTGCTCCGTTTTCTCATATGAGGCTTCGATCTCAGCCATCTTCAATGTTTCGACCAGCTCAGCGGCATGCCGGTTTTCTTCCGTTATGTCAGGGGCGTAAATTTCGTCATGTTGCCCGGAAATATCGTCATCGATCCGCCGGGGTGCCGCGGTTTTATCCGTGGCAGGCAGTCGTATTGTAAAAGTCGCGCCCCGGCCGGGCGGTATGCCGGATATTCCGTCGCACGGCGATGTGAAAGAGATCTCCCCTCCAAGATCTCTGACGGTTTTTTTTACAATGCTCAAGCCCAGCCCGGTGCCGTGTTCTTTTGTGCTTATTCCTTCTCCGAAAATATTTACGCCGTCTTTTATCCCGGCGCCGTTATCGCTTACAGTGATCTCGATACCGATCTTTCCCATGTAGTTCACGCGCCTTGTTTTAACGTCTATTATTCCTTTTTCACGGTGTAATGCGATTGGCGGTGACAGTAAGCGTATACCTTTTCCCGATCGGTGAGGTGTAGTCTTTATATCCTCAGGGAGCCGGTACGAGCTCCGGCTTAAAGAAGCGGTTTTGACCGGTACGTTTTTTTTCTGACTTAGAGCTTCGGATATGGATTCACTGCTGTTTCTGAATAGATTCGTCCATATATAATGTATCCGGGCCGGATTGCCGTATATTGCGGGTATATCCGGATCGAGTTGTACGCGTAATTCTATTTTTTCCGAAGATTCATAAGGCACTAACGCGGACTGTATAGAGCTGTTGATATCAATGGATATATCCCGGACGGGAAAAAGGATATCTTGCTTTAGCCTGGACAGGACCATAATATTATCATCACACGCGATTTTACCTCGCGTGATATTTTCCAGGAAAAAATCTATTAAGACGGGATCAATTTGCATTTTGTATTTCAGCAGATATTTTTCTATTTCAGCTCTTTTTCCTTGTATTTCTTCTATGTAAGAGAGCAGTGTGTCCAGTATCCCCGCGACTAAACGCGGATTTGTTATGACTATTTGTTTGATATTCCGCAGGATCATAAGCCATTGCGCGTGGCTTTCAATATATTTATGGCCGAAATCAGCGGCGAAATAATTAAGCTGTTCGTATATTTCGCTACCTTCTAAAAGGGGGCATGCCAGCAATATGGCCTCAGGCACGGGGCAGTCATTGGCTATATGCTGGAGTTCATGCCGGAAACAGCTTGTCCCTATTTCTTCAAGAGCCGCCGCGGGGTTCAGCGCGTCATCTTTGTACGCGAGGGAAGCGAGTTCGGATTTTGTCAGAAAAATAAGGGCGCCTGTAAGTACTGACAATGACTGCTCCGGTCCGTACCCCGATACGGGGGGGAGGTTATAGTACTCACGTAAAGAAGTGAGAAATGCCATATCATTATCGGATAAGGATCCTTTGCTGTTGATTTGTACCCGCCTTAAGCGGAGTAACCTTTTTTGTATTTTTTCTTTTTCCGGGGTGTATATATTCTGAGCGGATGTTATATTCTGTTTTTTTGTCGTACGCGAAGCGTGAGTTTTCTTGTCATCCTGTTCAGCAAAAATAATATCAGGGGAAAAGACATCGAACGTGACTGTAGCTCCATCTATAGGGCAGGAAAACGCTGTTACGGGAAAGCTGTTCGCTTTTTTACCGTTTTTTTTAACCTGAAAAAAGTGAAGTAATAACTCACGGCCACTTTCCGGATCTTTGAAGGGCAGGAAAAAAGAGTGGCCTTCAGTGTAAATCTCTTCCCACCTGAAGTACATAAAATCTATATGGGACAGATGTTTTTCTATAAGCTGTTTTAAGAGCGAGGCGCTTATTTTGCCGTTAAACTTGTTTATGGCATGGGAGATCAACTGGTTTAAATACAGAAACGCCGCGTCTTCTTTAAAGGTGGAAGAAGCTGACAGGAAAGTTTTTTCTTCAAGGTTTTCTCTGATAAAAAATTTTCCGTTCGACCTTTCTATGCTGACAAGCGGATGGAATCTGGATACAGGAGAAAGGCAGTATTTAGCGTCCCCGCTGATCGCCGCTTCCCCTGTATGTGGGGCAAGATGCGATGGGAAAAAGAATACAATCAAAAAAAACGTCAAAATTTGATATTTTTTTGGTTTTAGCATATTTTGGTCTCCTAACTACATGTTTTGTTATAGATATGCTTTACTTCTGGCATAAGGAAGTAGTTTTTTAGTTGCTTTACATTCTCTTAAAATATACTCCACGTTTGTTAACTTTGTGTTAAACTTATGTTAGTTTATGGATAATTTTTTGATTTTTTATTTTTTTTCGGCAAAATTAAAGGCAAACCAAAGCAAATAGTAGTTGATCATTATATAAAAGAATTTTAGGGGTGACTTGCTGATTTTTATAGGTTATAATATACAATGATGTTAATCGGGTAACTGAAAAAATACATAAAATAAGGACGGGTGATATGGGGAGAACATCTGGATACCGTGGCGTGATAAGCTTAGTGCTTTTAATATCAGTGTTTTTAGTCTTACCGGCCGGAGCCGATGAAGTTGTGGATTCTATTAAAGCGGCGCTTGAGCAGTATAAACAGGGTGAATATATTTCCGCGGCCGCGAGCCTTGATTATGCCTCACAGCTCATAAGGGAAAAGAGAAGCCAGAGCCTTGAAAAATTTTTGCCCGAAGCTCTTCCCGGATGGACTTCTGAGGAAGCAACTTCAAGGACTTTCAGTACAGCTATGCTCGGAGGCGGGGTTTTTGTCGAGAGTATATACAGAAAAGGCATGGCGGCAGTCTCGATAAAAATAATTACGGATTCCCCGATGCTGCAGAGTGTGATGATGATGTTCACCAACCCGTTGATCTTAACGGCGAGCGGCTCGAAAATGGAAACTATTAAAGGGCACAGAGCCATTGTTGACTACCGCCCGGCCAGTATGGACGGAGAAATAAAGATACTGGTTAAAAACAGCTTCCTTATAATAATCTCCGGTACCGGGGTCAGGAAAGAAGACCTCGCGAACTACGCCTCACAAATAGATTATAATAAACTCACCGAGCAGTTGTAAGCCCTGGTTAGCGGCTGTTTTGCCCGGGGAACTTCGGGGTCAGTCTGTCAAGCTTTGCACTCAAAACTGATCAAAACTTGCCTCAATTCACTAAAATGTGTATAATTTGGTGAGGAGGACAGTATGAAATATATAGATAGAACAATACGCGAAAACATTGAAAGCAGGCTTTTTGAAGGGAAAATTATAATTATTTATGGCGCGCGGCAGGTTGGAAAAACTACATTAGTTAAAAAGATACAGGACAAATATGAGGCATCAATATACTTGAATTGCGATGAAATTGATGTACGGCAGGCATTACAAAACAAAACTTCAACAGAATTAAAAGAAGCCCTGGGTAGTGCCAGGCTGGTTATTATAGATGAGGCACAGCGGGTTGAGAATATTGGTGTTACTTTGAAATTGCTGGTAGATAATTATAGGGATATTCAAATTATTGCTACAGGATCTTCTTCTTTTGAATTATCTAATAAAATAAAAGAACCTTTAACTGGAAGAAAGTACGAGTATTATTTATTTCCATTGGCACTCGAAGAGCTGAAGTCTGTTTACAACAATATGGAGATAGATCGTATTTTGGAATCCAGGATGATATATGGCATGTACCCTGACATAATTAAAACGAATGATATTACATTGTTGAAAAGCCTGGCAGACAGTTATTTATATAAAGACATTCTACAATTTCAAAATATAAAGAATCCGGAGATCTTGCTTAGATTGTTGCAGGCTTTAGCTTTGCGGATCGGAAAAGAAGTTTCGTATAACGAGCTGGCGTGTTTAGCTGGTGTTGACAAAAATACTGTTGCCAATTATATGAGTATCCTGGAAAAAGCTTTTATAATTTTCAGATTGCAGCCTTTCAGCAGGAATTTGAGGAATGAATTGAAGAAAATGCGTAAAATTTATTTTTATGATCTGGGGATAAGGAACGCTCTGATAAATAATTTTAATCCATTGAATATACGAACCGACGCGGGAGATATTTTTGAGAATTATATGATAGTAGAACGCGTAAAATATAACAGAAATAATAACGTGGACAAGAACATATTCTTCTGGCGTACTCATCAGCAAAAAGAGATCGATTACATAGAGGAAGGCAGTGGTAAGATAAACGGATATGAGTTCAAATTGAACAGATCGAAGTATACTGCCCCGCAAGAATTTTTATCAGCGTATGAAAATAGCAGGATAGAAGTCATTAACAGAGATACTTACAGGAAATTCGTGGGATTATAAACAAAATCTTGTTCATAGCGGAAATGAAATGGCCTAAGAGGAACAGCCCTCATGCGTAAGGGCTTTAAGAATATCCGAGCTGTTTGAAAAAGTCGCCCCGGGCGTGTCCGTTTTTCATCAGGGCGTATATTTTTTCTTTGACCGCGGGTTCGACCGGTTCGCTTTGCTTTCCGTATAAGGGAGTCCCCGGCAGTGGGAGGAAGTAATGGATGTTGAATCCGGCCCTGAACTTTACGGATGTGTATTCCATGAATTTTACTGTTTCCAGCCTGTCTTCCGCGTTTTCGCCCGGGACCCCGAAAAGTATGTCTACAACAGGCGTAAAACCTGTTTCCCGCAGGATCTTTATGGAAGAGAGTATGTCCTGATGTGTGTGATCCCTGTTCATGATCTTTAAAACCCTGCCGCTCGCGCTTTGTCCGCCTATAACGATTTTCCTGTTTGTTATGTATTTTTTAAGGGTCAAAGCGGCGTCTGGACAGCGGGCCAGGCTTCCGGGGGAGACTTCGGACGGGAAAATACCGAAATGGATATTCATGCCTTCGTTCTTTATTTCTTCCAGAAAAGTTCCCAGGTGTTTGAGATTAACGTTCCCGCCGTCCGCGCCGTAGGATAGAGCGTCGGGCATGAGGAAATAGATGAAATCTTTTCCGCGTTTTTTTTATTATCTTAGCGTATTTTTTAGCGTATTCTATGCTTCTTTCCCGGATGTTTTTGAATATGCGGGGTGTCTGGCAGAAAGAGCATTTTACGCCGCATCCTCTGCGCATTTCAAGAGGGGTGATGAGGCCTGATCTGTCAGAGAATGGCGGGTATGTATCGAAGTCTTTTAGAGGGAGGGGCGGGATTATTTTTTCTTTTACGGCCCCGGGGTTTTCGCGCAGGCGGTTCAGGAAATCAGGAAGCGATTCTTCCGCTTCACCGGTGAATACGGCATCAGCTCCGGCTTCCAGCACGGTTTCCGGCAGTGCCGAGGCATGGGGGCCTCCGCATATTATTTTAACTTTACCGCCCGCGGTCTCACGCAGTGTTTTTATTTCCTGTTTTGTCAGGGAGTACTGGGGCGAACAGAAGGAATATGCCGCCACTATCGGGGAGGCGGTATCCCTGATCTCTTTAAGCAGGTCTTCCTTTGTATCGGAAAGCTTGACGTCGAATCCTGCGGGGTCAAGGCGGTCCGACAAAAGGCCTGTGAGCGCTGACAGGCTGTACAAGTTGTAACCGTTCCAGCGGAAAAGTATTTTTATTTTTCTTTTTGCGTTTATCATGCCTGCACCCCGTATATTATACACGCTTCTTCCGCGGCCGGCGCAAGAAAAACACGGCGGGCAAAAATTCCTTGTGTAAAGGCGCCGCGGTTATATATAATACAACCCATGAGGGATGTAAGTAATAAACCTATTGGGATATTTGATTCAGGTGTGGGCGGGCTTACTGTCGCCAGAAGCGTAAGGCGCTGTCTTCCCTGTGAGGATATTATCTATTTCGGAGATACCGCGCGTGTTCCGTATGGAAATAAATCGCGTTCCACGATCATACGGTTCGCGCGGGAGATCATGGCTTTTATGCTCAGGAACAACGTTAAAATGGTGGTAGTCGCTTGTAATACCGCCTCCAGCCTGGGCCTTGCCGCTTTAAAAAAAGATTATTCCATACCCGTGATAGGGGTTATAAAACCCGGGGTACAAGAGGCTTTGAGGGTCACTGAAAAAGGCAGGGTCGGGATAATCGGCACAAATTCCACTATCGCGAGCGGCGCTTATCAGAAGGAATTGAAAAAAAATTCACCCGGATGCAGGGTTTTTGTAAAAAGCTGTCCGCTTTTTGTCCCTCTGGTAGAGAACCGTTTTTCAGCTGAAAAGGTGACGCGTGATATCGCGGAGATATATTTAAAAGATATGAAAAAGAATAATATAGATTCCCTTATTTTAGGGTGCACGCATTATCCTCTGCTTAAAGGTGTGATCGGGCGGATAATGGAGGGCGTGAAGCTTGTTGATTCTTCGGTGGCGGTAGCGGAGTTCGTTAAAGAGACCCTCGAGGAAAAAGGGCTCGAAGCGCGCGGGAGGAGGAGAGGCAGGACCCGGTATTATGTGAGCGATGACCCGG
>JBDRAX010000148.1:0-37861 GCA_043823375.1 Candidatus Omnitrophota bacterium
GAGTTGGGTATCCATCTTTATCCACACCATCGAATAAAGGGCCGGAACCGATCCAATCCGCAACTGTGGTCAAACCTGCTATAACATCGGAATGAAGAGCAGAAGGAATAATCGGCCAGTCCACATTCAAATCCTTCTTTAAAAAATTCAATAAATCCATTCGTTGTTTTTGCCAACTTTGTCCGCCATAAACCTCAGCTTCAGGCATATGGATACCAAATGGAGTATAGCCGTGATGCCTCCCTAAGATTTCGGGAATATATTTTGGGCATTGCCTCACCGTTGCCTGGCTAACAGCATAGTGATACCCAATCTCTTTATCCAAATCAGGATTTATAAGCCCCAGACATTTACCAATATCTTTATAAATTTTTTCCTGAAAAGTCGGACTGACTTTACCCACATCATGCGCCGCCGCAATTAATTCACTGCCGCGGGGGAAAAGGCTTTTTCTGAGCCATTCAGGCAGGCGCGATAAAAGTTCCCGAGCGATGTACCCAATTATGCGGCAATGTGTTTCAACAGATACACCTGGCTTGTTTTTTGTGGTCTTGGCCAAACACTCTTTAATAGGAATTACCCGTATTTCAGAGTTCCTGTTTTTGTTTTTTGGTTTCAGCATAAGAAAATAATCCTTTTTTTTGCCCCTCTTGCACTTGGCAATTCATTCCTTGATAGCCCTACTAAAATGTCTCTCTAACTGCCCCTCCTTTATCGCCGCTATCACTATCTTCGCACAGGCTTCGGCGTCGGAGCCGGCTTCGTGGTGGCGGAGGGGGATGTTCAGGTGGCGGCAGATATCAGGGAGTTTTGTCGGGTAGACGTTCCACACTCTCCGCGCGAGCCGCATCGTGCACAAAAATGGGTTTTCCGGCATTTCTAATCCTGACTGTTCACAACATACGCGCATGACCGCGCGGTCAAAACCCGCGTTGTGCGCCGCGATAAAATCAGCACCGGTAAATTGTTCGCGGAGTAAAGGCCATAATTCCCGGAATGTCGGAGCGGAAGCGACATGGCTCCATGAAATGCCGTGCAAATATGTAAAATCGAAATTCCCGCGGGGAGGACGGATATAAGAAAATGTCCGCTCTATTATGGCAGTGCCTTTAACGCGTACTACAGCCACAGCGCACGCGCTGTCGCGGCCGTAATCAGACGTCTCAAAATCAATAGCCGCGAATGTCGGCATATGCTTTGTTTGTACGGTTATACTTCATTTTAATCCTTGAATTTTTTGAATTAAGAGAACTTGGGTATCAAGCCTCCACACTTCACTTATCAACTTCTTCCTCCATACTCCTTATCAATATAGTTTTTTATCTCTTTCTCGCGCTTCTCCTACTCTCTTACGCGCATAGCTTACTCCTGTATCCGATATGTCTCCGAAAAGATCCCCTATCTCCTTTAACTTTTTCTCTGTATGTTTCCCGTGTAGATGTATTGCCGCGCGTATTTTTCTATTTCGTTTGCTGTTCCCTTTGTGATGCCTTTATCCCCGTTAATAATTCCACCGCCATATTCGCGCATTGCATTATTTTCTCAATAACCGCCTCATCAGGGACCGGGATATTAATTGTCTTTTTTCCTGTTTCCCCGTCATGATTAATTTTAATTCCGAAACAGGACTGTAGCCCGGAAAACATTGCTTCGTTCCCGGTTTTATTATCTGTATTTCCGCTAAACGCGTCTATCGCCTGAATACCGATTTTCAAAAGGCCTTTCAGCGTGTCCGCGTTAAAAGTAGCAGGCTGGCGTGAGGACACATCCTTCACTTCGCTCTCCTCCTGTTCATCGGAAATTTCCCGGCGCGCGTTCTTTCTATCCCTTTCGGCCTCCTCCGCCTCGAAAATCGAAAGCTTTTTCTTTTTCTCATCCATAGATTCCGAGACTTTCTCCACTGTTTTCATAAACCGTTTAAACCTCGTCTCTCCCATAAATACATTATTACTGCCGCCGTCCAGCACCCCCGAAAACATGGACTTTTTAAAAGCGAGAATATCCAGCATCCCGTGTTCGATACTCCCCTCGGCGATAAAGTTTATGACTCTAACCGGCCTTTTTTGTCCCAAACGGTGAACCCTGCCTATACGCTGTTCCAATACTGCCGGATTCCACGGTAAATCGAGATTAATAACTGTCTCGGCGCTCTGCAGGTTAAGCCCCACGCCTCCGGCCTGAGAGGAAAGAAAAACACGGCATTCAGGATCCTCTTCGAACGCCCTGATAAGTTCTCCCCTCTTCTTACCTGGAACTCCGCCATGAAGAAACTCATATCTCCATTTTTTCCTGTCCAGCAGGCCGCCGGCTAATTCCAGCATCCTGACCCATTCCGAAAAAATTACCACTTTTCCCCGGGGGGCCTCGAATATTTCTCCAAGCTGTAATTCAAGTTCTCTGATTTTATTGCCATGCGTCGTCTTTTTATCCACAAGATATGTATCGTCACACACCATACGCATATTCTGCAAAGCGACCAGAAGAATTCTTTTTTCGGTTTCGGTCAAAAAATTATATCTGCGCCATTTCGCGGCAATACGCGCGACAGTCTCCGCGTTTTCTTCATGAATCTTTATCTGTTCGGCTGTCATCCGCACAAAATAATTCTTGTCGGACCGTTCAGGAAGCTGATCCAATACCGCGTCTTTTTTCCTCCGAAGAAGGACAGGCGCCAGAGACTCGCCAAGCCTGTTAAGATCCTTATACCCCGTGACTCTTCCGTCTTTATCGGTTACCTGATGCGTGTGCAGAAACCGGAAAAGCGGGCCCAAGTGATGCCGGTCGAGGAATTCAACAATCGAATGCAGTTCCTCCAGCCGGTTTTCAAGCGGTGTCCCCGTAAGGACAATGGCGTATGGAGACGAAAGCTTTTTAACGGAACGCGCCAGCCTGGTTTTCCAGTTCTTTATCCTCTGCGCTTCATCCAGGATGATAAGATCCGGTGCCCAGCCTTCAATCGCTTCAATATCTCTGTGAATCACATCATAATTCGTTATCTTATAGAAACTTTCCTGCTTATATATCTCGCCGCGCTGACGCGACAAGCCATACAATACCTGGCATGACCGGTCCGTGAAACGATTGATTTCTTTTGCCCACTGATATTTCAAACTCGTGGGGCAGATAACCAATACCTTTTCTATATCAAGATACCGGCTCATGACTTCAGAGCCCGCTATCGCCTGAACGGTTTTTCCAAGCCCCATATCATCCGCTATCAGGCTTCTCCCGGCCGTAGCGGCAAAAAGAACTCCTTCTCTCTGATATGGCAAAAGATCCGTCTTCAAGATCTTATTAAATGCCTTACTCTCTATGCCCTGTGAAAATATCTTTTTCACGCGGTCTCCGCGTTTTTTCGCGTCACGCACACTCGCGATGAACCGCATGGCATCATCATGATACTTTATATCGTCGCTGAACATTTTTGCCCGCTCGACAAATTTATCGAAATCGTAAAAACCTTTCAGAGTGAGGAACCCGTGTATATCGAAAAAACACGCCGCTAATTTCTTAAGCCCCTCGCCCGCGGCCTTACCCGCGTTAAAAACAACGCGCCTTTCAAGCCCGTATCGTAAAGCTACTGAAGAATATTCCGGCACATATCCTTCTTCCAGTATGCGCTCTGTTTCTTTTCTCCGCCTCAGCCTTCGCAGAACAAATTCCACATGCTTACATGTCCCGAGTGTATTGACCGCGAAATCCGGGCAGGAGCAATAGTTAACTCCCAATTCCGCTCCATGTATCATAACATGGTAAGTTTTCTTTGTCTCAGGGTTATAAACTTCAAAATCCGAAAAGACAGGGCGGCTTCCCAGATTCTTAACTTTAAAATTTTTTCCCTTTGCCATCTGTACTCTCAGCATGACCTGCCATTCTTCCAGGGATAATTCTTCAGGTTTTCTTATACGCGACAGCGGTTTTTTCTTTTTCAGGTGTTTACTTTTTTTACCCGCGCGTCGAATGTTCCGCGTCATAATACGCTCCCTTTTCACGAATAAAGAGACATAAATATTTTTCCACGATCAGGCCGAAACGCATGAAAACGCGAACTGCCGAAACCGCTATTTCAGGTTTTCTTCCGCGTATAAGGATAATTCCACCATTCGTTCCAGCATCTGTTCCGCGGGCGAGCCGGGAAAATTACGGAAAATCAGCTCCTTCGCGAATAACCGGCAGATATACCGGAGTTTCCTCGTCTTATTCCTGCCGGCATAGATAAAATCCCTGTGCCCGCTGTTTATCACGACGATATTCCGGCCATCATCATAACGCGACCGCCAAAGCTGGCCGGGAGCGCTCTCCAGCGTATAGCTCGGTAACCCTTTCGCGGGAAACTCGATGTTAGCGGACGGAGATTTGCTCAGAGAATCCACGATAGTCACGATACTCCCGGCTTCACAGACAATATCTCCCTGCTGAACCTTAACTCTCAATTTTGTCAATCCAGGTTCAGCAGACGCGTTAAACACAGTTATCTCACTGTCCGTTTTATCGAGACTGCCAGCGCCTTCCGCGATTTCCCAGGTAAATATAAGGTTTTCTTCCACCTGTCGTTTTGAACGGTCCAGGCCGGCCGCGCGAAAAGGCCTGGTTCCTCCCGACTGAACGAGAGCCGAACACGGCTGAATTCTGGCGGAAAATAAAGGCCCTGAAACCTCAAAAAATTTTTTCTGCGCGTCAGGCTTTTTTTCCGTCTCCGCGTCATCGGAAAACATCACAGCACGGTCTCCGGCCAGGGGGTTATTCTGCCCTTCGGGAATACGGCGCGAATTTTTATAAACATCGAACCAGTCATATTCTTCCCGCGGCAAAGCGAGCAAAGCCTCTTTAAAAGCCTTTTGCACCGAGCGAAGTATATTCCGGCTCATACATTCTTCTTCAGCTTTGACCTGTTCCGCCTCAATCGCCGACAGGCGTTCTCTGAGAGGTTCCAGCGAGTCAATGAAAGCGGCGAACTTTTCGTCGAGTATAACCCCGTCCCGTGTCCCCGGCGTAAGGTGCAGAAACGGCGCGTCAATGATCCCCTGGAAATATTCAGACGCCCAAGGGCCCTTCTGGAAAGCGTCCAACACCCTGATAGAAGGGAGAAGCCTCGTCCCGGATCGAAAAAGGCTGATACAATTCTCCGGGTTTTTTTCATCAAGATATAATTCGATATACACATCTCCAAACGGCGTCGTTATCTGCGGCACGGCGTGTAAGAGCTGTCCTGAGTACTGACGCGGTTCCACATCGAATTCCGCGCGGCCCGTCCTGTCGATAATTTTAATTTTTACGCCTGAATTGCGGATACGATCCCTGAGTTCGGAAGCCAGATAACACTGTATTTTTTCGCCGTTTAAAACGCGGATACCCTCCAGCAACGGAGAGATTATAAGCTGTGTGCCTTTTTCCGATACCAGGCGGTGGCGGCAAGTAATCGAATATCCCGGTTTGCCTTTCTCCATATCCATCTGATATGCCTTCCCGTTCCGCCCTGATGAAATTACGGTTAACTTGTGCCCTACTGTCCAGAAGCTGAGAAGACCTATACCGAATTCTCCCTGAATATTTTTGAAACCTTCCGTTTTTAACCGCCTTTTAAGCGAATCGCAGATATGCGTCGCCACATATTTAAAATCGGGAACACCTTCTTCCGTACAGGGGATCCCCTGCCCGTCATCAATGATCCGTATATACTGCCTGCCGTTATTTTTGCCGCGGATAATGGTAATGCCGCGGGCCCCCGCGTCAATACTGTTCTCCACGAATTCAGCAATAGCTTTCAACGGGTTATTCTGGGAAAGCGCGATAATTGTTATGGCGTTCCAGTCATCGCCGATACGCAGCTTCCCGCGGTTAAAATTCTGTACTGCTTTTCGATTCTTAGCGCCCCCCATATCCCAGCTCCTTACGTTTTCAATAAACACGTGTCAAAATCCATTATCAGTAGATGTCTAATATACATACAATTATAAAGTCATCTGCCGTTTTGTAAAGTCCTTTTATCATAACCCCCGGGATTGAGCAACACATCATAACCCTAAATCCTGAGTCGAATATATGCCGCAAAAAAGAACTCCGTTAATTCTATTGAAGCCCCCTCTGATGCCATTATGGGCAAACCCTTTATAGCGGCACTATAGGAGGGTAGATAGAGTAGTTACAAAAAAAAGAAAAGGCTACTACCGCTATTTTCCTCTCTTTTTGTTATGGAATTAGTTATATCATTGAGGGTATCCCTGCGCACAATCCATCGTTGGGGCACATGCAACGCTGAGCGTTACCCACAAGTAGAGACGGACCGACGTATACAGCCTGATAGATAATTGGAACAATTTTTTTTAATATAATACCGCGTCAAAAAAATATTTGTATTTGTAGGGGCGAAAAAATTTTCGCCCTGATCAATGATCAATAAATGATAATGGATTACCCCTTAAGGGCGAATGATTATTCGCCCCTACCCGCTGAGAATTCCCGGAATTGTTTTCGCGAATAGAACGGAAATATCCGGAATCCACACGCCCGTGACCAAGTTGGAATTCAGGCATTTATTTTTAGAATTGGCATAAATATGGGTAACGCTCAACATAACAACCTGGCCCTCTCCTCACTTCCCCTTCTTTCATGATCAAGACTTGATGATAGTATATTACATAAAACAGGAGCCCCTCAGAACGTGCGCGTAATATATACTCCGTTAGTAACTTTTAAGTTAAGGAGGTATCTGCCAATGTATTACGCTGCAGTCGCTCTGAACAAAGCTTTTTTTGCGTGTCTGGATGTCGAATACGCTTAAGCCCGGAAACGGATATGCGTTTATCTTTATAAACGCGCCTGAGCGGCGAAAGCCCGGCTCAGCCATCTTCGGGCCAGGTAATGGCGGGTCATAAGCGCGGCCTGCGCTAAAATTGAAATATTCATAGCCCACCATATCGAAACCGCGCCAAGGCTGAAATGAATGCCCAGGATATAACATAAAGGGATACGGATGAGCCATATGCCGATAAAAGAAATAAGCATAACGCTCCGTGTGTCCCCGGCGCCGTTCAAACCTCCGCCAAGTATGATCCCCCAGGCGAGGAACGGTTCGGCTATAAGAGCTACGTGAATATATCTCCTGCTTTCTTCGGCAACAAGAGGATTATTCGACAGAAAAGAAGCTATATGCCCCGCGTTAAATATAACGGATAAAGTGATCACGGAGACTATGGCAACCCCCATTACCGCGGTTATTATTCCGCCGCTGAAAGCTCCTCTTGCGTCCCCGCGCCCTATAAGATTGCCGACGATCACAGCGCTTCCCATATTAAACGCGATAGCCGGCATGAACATGGCCGCTTCTATTTTGAGGCCGTTGGTAAGCGCCGCCATTATTTCGGTATTACGCGCCGGAAGAGCGCCTAACATCAGGAACAGGACCAGATACCCTGTCTGAATGGACACCTGAAGCAGGCATGAAGGCCAGCTGATATGAAGTATTTCCCTGACTACCTTCATGGAAAAACGGAATACTGCCGCGAGGCGGCCCGTAAAATACACGGTCATAAGAGCGCCCGCTGAAACACTTATAACCGTGGCCGCCGCTATACCTTTAAGCCCGAGAGGCGAGTGAAAGGCGAGCGTAAAATTCAGGGCTATATTCATGACGCATACCGCGCTCATTATCCAGAGAGACTTTTTAACCATTCCGCACGCTCTTAAGATGCCGTTATTCGTCATAAGCACATAATCGAACACAAACGCTACGCAATATATTTTCATAAAAGGGGCCACGAGCTCTTTCATGTCAACCGGCAGGCCCACGCAGGATACCAGCCGGCCCGAAAACATTAATCCCGCCGCGACAAATAAGGCGCCACACACAGCCGAGTTCAGTATGGCTGAGCTTACCGCGACACGGAACTCCCCGCTTTTTCCTGAAGTAAAAAGCCTTGATACCACGGATACTGTCCCGATACTCAGCGCTATACCGATGATGATAAAAATAAAATACAGCTGGAAAGAAAAACCGTACGCCGCCTGGGCGCTTTTGCCGAACTTTCCGGCCACGTATACATCCGCGAGCCCGATAAGGAATTCATAAAACATAATAAATGTCGTAGGCCAGCTCACGGCCCAGCTCTCACGCGCTATGGCCCTGATGGCCCCGTCCCTCATAATTCTTTTCATTTTTGCCGCCTCTGGTTTTTACAGGCACACCGCTCCCTGAACGCAGGCTATTTTAAATCAAAAAGCGCCTGCTTACAAGGAGCGCTTACGCTTTAATTTCAGTCTGCCGCGGATGTTCCGTTTTTCCAGGAAGCGGGCAGTTCCGTTCCTGTCACCACACGCCGCGGATCTTCACCTCTTCCCCGCCAGTTTGTAGTTTAGCGTTTTGTATGATATATTTTAAAAGTTATATCAAAAAAAGGAGTATTTATGCCCTCAGGCGACAAAAAAAAGAAGAAGAAAAAACCCGGGTGGATCGTAAAGGCTTATAATAACTATGAATTTCTCAACAGCCCCCAGGCCAGAACAATACGCGTATTAACGGAATTAATAGA
Source organism: Candidatus Omnitrophota bacterium (assembly GCA_043823375.1). Classification (GTDB taxonomy): domain Bacteria; phylum Omnitrophota; class Gorgyraeia; order Tantalellales; family Tantalellaceae; genus JBDRAX01. Next base: position 8,529 of record JBDRAX010000148.1, read on the forward strand.
ACCCGCGGCCCGTTTCCGCAGATATAAAGTAAAAGATACCGTCGTATTTTTCGGGTCCGCGCGCGCTCTTCCGCGGGAAATCGCCGCGAAAAAGCTCAAAGCCGTTGAAGACAAGATCAGATCAGCCGGTACGGTCTCCCCTGAACTCACCCTCGATTATGACCACGCCGCGCGTGACTTTAAAATGTCGCGTTACTATGAAGACGCCGTCACTCTGTCTCAAAAACTGACCAACTGGTTCAATAAAATAAAGGCGACAAAAAAACATTTTATGATCTGCTCGGGAGGGGGCCCCGGCATAATGGAAGCGGCGAATAAAGGCGCTCACCTTTCCGGAGGCGTTTCCGTCGGGCTCAATATCAGCCTTCCGCTTGAACAATGGCCCAATGAATACCAGACAAAAGAACTCGCGTGTGAATTCCATTACTTTTTCATACGGAAATTCTGGTTCTTCTACCTCGCGAAAGCTCTTGTTATCTTTCCCGGCGGGTACGGGACTTTCGATGAATTCTTCGAACTTCTGACGCTCATGCAGACAAAGAAAACAAAAAAGATAATGCCGGTCGTCCTGTACGGAAGCGAATACTGGAACTCATTGATAAACTTCGAAACCATGGTTAAATGGGGCATGATAAACAGAGAAGACCTGGATCTTTTCAAAATGGTAGACGATGTTGATTCCGCGTATAAATATCTTAAAGAGACCCTGACAAAACTTTACTTATGATACGACGAGTAAAAACAGTTTAAACTGCCGCGCCCAGACACGTGGCTTTAACGCCCCTTATACGGCAGTATTCCCGTATAACGGGAGAAAAGCATTCTTCCCCTCTCGGAAAAATGAGTTCCGCCCCGTTTTTTTCCGTACGGATATCTTTCAAGAGATCCAGATATTCTTTGTTGTCATCAACCATAAGAAGTATTTTTTTCGCGCCGCGTTTTATATCGAAAATATTTATTTTCCGGCGGTTGTACGCGTACAATAAACTGTTATACCCCGCGTCCGACATGATATCCGCCTGTGTTTTCGTGAACAGTATACGGACATTGTTACCTGAAAATTTCCTGAAGAACTTTTCCGTTTTACTCAGTTTATCCGCGGTAAAAGCGGTGAATATCCCTATCGCGAAGATCGAATCAGTCCGTAAGCACGCCTGACAGGCTGCCGCCAGGCCCTCGGTATCACCGAAAGGAGCGGCGAAAAAAACAATATCTTCCGCGCCGCGGAGGGCATTCTCAATATACCGCCTGTACTCCCTGAACCCCGGGCCGGAGCTATTGTACCCGGTTTTCCCGCCGCATGAAGGATCGTCTTTCACATCATCGCCGGACGCGTAACTTCCCGCCGGATAAACTGTTTTCTCCTGAGCCGATTCGAACGCAAAAGATAAATGCCCGGGTATAAGATCCGCCGCGAGCGAAGGAGTCACGGATATCTCCCCCACCTTGAAAAATCTATTATTTTTAAACGGTTTCACTGCCGCTTCCGGGGCTTTGACCCTTCGCGTAATGTTAAAACTCTCCCACAAAGCTTTGACAGACTGGCTTAAGAAAACCGTATAACCGCGGGGAAGCATATTGATGATCTCCACGCACATGGGATAAAACCGTGAAATAAGGACAGTCCTGACGAGCTGATCATTTTTCAGAAAACATTCAATAACTCTTCTTATTTCAAGGCTTTCTTCTTCTGGTGAAGCCGGAACGGCCCATGGAGCGGAAGTTAAACCGGGGTCAATAAAGATACCCGTTTCAGCCGTGTATACCCCGGTTATTGTAACAGGGCACTTTTCATCCTTAAGGTTATGTTTTTCTATTTTCATTACCGTAAATTGTACCATAAAAACAAACCCGCGCCTGATAATTTTTATCACCCGGCGCGGGTTCATGAACAAACTTTCTATAACGATCGTTCCATTGCCGGAAAGGCCAATGGAATCACACATCTTTTATCTTACAACTCTTATATTATCGATATAAATAGGACCGGTATATTCGGGTTTATTGTTTGATTCAACCCTTATATCAATTTTTCTGACATCTTTACGGAATTCGTCGTCAACCTGTACTCTTCTCCAGTCAAGGCTTCCGGGTTTAATATCAGCTCTGAGCGTAACCCATTTACCCGGGGTCAGAGCGTAGGACTTGCTCATTTCAACCCATTTCCACTGGTCACCCACAGTAAGTATCATCTTAGCTCTCAATCCCAGCGGAGCATCCTTCGGGATATAAATATCGCAGGCGACAGCGCTGAAATCTGTCCAGTCGAAATACTCCATAACTTCGATTATCGCTCCTGTCCATCTTCCACCCGGGAATTCGACATCCATCTCAAGGCTCTTCTTCCCTTCATTCGCGTACTTATCCGATAGCTCTATTTCTTTCTGGACATGGTCAGGTTTCTCATAGGCCCAGTCAGGAATATCCCATCCCCCGACGCCGTTTTCAAAACCAAACAACACGACTTCGTCTTCGGCATAAGTATTGCCCGCCATAAACGCGAAGCCGAGTAAAGCAAGAACAAGTAAAAATTTTTTCATACCGATCCTCCTTCTTGTTTATAAAAAAACTTTTATTCTATCTGAGTTTTGTTAGTTTAACACTTTTTTTTATGGGTGTCAACATTAAAACTGTTCCGTAATAGTTCTGCCTCTTTAAAAAGAAATATTTAAGAATCCGACAATATGATAACTGATTTTAAATGATCGTTCAAGTAAGAAGTTAAAACCTGTACGAATAACTGCTTGCGTCCCCGGGATTACGCGTATACAATGAAGGCTGAATGTATGCCTGTATTTTAACTCTAAAACGTATAACAATGAAGTTTATCGGCGATTTCCATATTCATTCGCGTTTTTCGCTTGCCACCAGCAGGGAGCTTGTTCCTGAATACCTTGATTACTGGGCGCGGATAAAAGGCATTACAGTGACAGGCACGGGAGACTTCACTCACCCCGGATGGATAAAGGAACTTAAAGAAAAAGTTGAACCCGCTGAACAGGGCTTATTCAGGCTTAAGAAAGGCCTGCGGAAAGAGGCTGTAATTTGCGGCCGCGCGCCGCTGGATGACAGCGTCCGCTTCCTTCTTACGGCTGAAATAAGCTCCATATATAAAAAAAACGGAAAAGTCCGTAAAGTTCATAATGTGATCTTTGCTCCTGATTTTGAGGCCGTAGAAAAAATACAGCGCGCTCTGGTCAAAAACGGAGGCAATATAACTTCCGACGGCAGGCCTATCCTCGGGCTTGATTCGCGTGACCTTCTGGAAATCGCGCTTGAGGCTTCGGACAAAATATTATTCGTCCCGGCGCATATATGGACGCCGTGGTTTTCCGTTTTAGGCGAAAGATCCGGGTTTGACAGCATCGAAGAATGTTTCGGCGGCCTTTCGGAACATATATTCGCCGTTGAAACCGGGCTTTCCACTGACGCGCCGATGCACTGGATGTGCGGTTTCCTTGATAAATACACTCTCCTCTCAAACTCGGACGCGCACTCTCCCGAAAAACTGGGGCGTAACGCCAATATATTTGACACGGAACTTTCTTATGACGCTATCACGGACGCCATAAAAACCGGTAACCCCGCGGCTTTTCTCGGTACTATCGACCTTTTTCCGCAGGAAGGCAAATACCACTATGACGGGCACCGCAAATGCGGCATACGCTGGGACCCGGTTGAAACGCTGCGGAACAGAGAGCTGTGCCCGGTATGCGGGAAAAAAGTAACATCAGGAGTAATGAGCAGGATAGCACAGTTATCTGACAGGGAGGACGTCCGCGAAAGAAAAAACCGCCTCCCCTTTTATTCAATAATCCCTCTGAAAGAAATATTATCCGAAATAGAAGGCGCCGGGCCCTCTTCAAAAAAAACAACGCGGGCGTACAACTCGCTTATCCAGGCGTTCGGGCCGGAATCCTCTATACTTCTTGACCTTGACATAAACAGGCTCAGAGGGTCAGGGAACACCATACTCGCGGAAGCGTTAAAACGCATGCGCGAGCGGGAAATCCATATAAAAGAAGGATTTGACGGTGAATACGGGGTAATAAAAGTATTCCGGAGCGATGAACCTGAATATTACGCGCGAAACGATTCCCTTTTTAATCTCCCGCCGCGTGAAAAAAGCCCGGCTCTGGAAAAACGTAAAATAATGAACTTCAGCCTGGAAGAATACAGAAGGCTCCGCGGATCACATCCCGGGCACGGGTAAAACCCTCGCGCTTACCCGCAGGATATCATTTCTCATGGAAAACAAAAATGCCGATCCGTCAAATATCCTGGCAGTCACATTCACAAATAAAGCCGCGGATGAGATGAAAGAACGCCTGGCATCACTCCCCAGGTGTGATCCGCGGTAAAGCCGCCGGAGAAAAAAGAAGGCTCACAACTCACTTTTTTCTGACGCTTCCGTTATTTCGGCCTCGCGGCAAGGTCTGACACGCGAGTACGTATTTACGAAATACGCGTTGAACCGGTGCGTGTATATCTTATGCTCTTTTTTCTCTTTTGCCGCCTCTTTCATTATGGTATTTTTCACTTCGCTCCACACATCGCGATAAAACCCTTCATCAGAGAGCATGCGCCTGTATACCGGCATAAGTTCCGGATACACCCGTTCCACCCGTTCCATGACTTCCCCGATATTCCCGAGGCTGAAATTGAGAGCCTCGAACTCGACGCGATCTGAACCGGGAAAAATTGAGAACACATTTTCGAGTCCGGAGATATAAGGCAGGACCGGGGAAAAATAAGGTATCACGCGCACCTTTTCTTTTATAAGCGTGTTTACCGCTTCAGCGCGCGCCTCGAATGAAGGTGAATACGGCTCCAGCAAGGACTTAAGGCGAGGCGGATAACTGTTAACCGTGAAGTACACGGCATCACAATACCCGCTTTTAAGAAGATCCATATAACGCAAAATACCGGGAGACCTGCTTAGAATGGAAAAAAACACTTTACGGTTTATAAGTATTTCCAGAACCTTTTTCGTTATTTCATGGTCCGCCTCGCACGGCTGGAAACATTCCGTAGTAGACCCTAACAGCACCTTCGTGGGCTTTTTTACGGCAAGTTCCCTTTCTAATAACTGAGGCGCGTTTATCCGCGCGTCTACATACGTGCCCCACGCTCGCGGGTCTTTAAGCGCCACTTTATTGAACCTGGCATAACAATACAGGCAGGAATACGCGCATCCTCTGTAGGGGTTGATCACATACTCCCCGATATCTATCGAAGTGGGATTCAATATCCCCGATACTTTTACTTCCTTTACTTCCATGGTTTATATCCGTCCTCGACAAGGTTGAACATAAACGCCTTCGTGTATTTAAAGCCCGCCTGTTTCAACCTGTCTATAAAAAATTCAGCCCGTTCAAGCGACCCTTTATTCCGCCTGTAATCCGCCGGGCGCGGCAGATCCGTGCCGCGGTAATACACAAAAGGGTTCACCTGCTCTATCTTCGGGATAACATCCCTGTTCGCTATAATAAAATCAAGGCTCTCCTCCATCTCGCGCGCGGTTTCGCCCGGGAACCCGACGATAAGGCTTATACCGAAAGAAAGGCCGTGGTCACAAAGTTTCCTGAAAAAGTCCGCCGCGTCGCGGGGAGTGAAACCCTTATTCATTTTCCGGAGTATCCTGCCGCACCCGGATTCAAGCCCTACAAAGAGATGATAGCACCCGCTCTGTTTTATCTTAGCGAAAAGACGGTCCGGCATATCCTTCCTTACCGCTATCTGAGCCTCCCACGCCACCGGCCCCGCTGTCCCGGCCATCGCGCCGGTTAATTCTTCAAGCGACCTTATATCTCCGTTTATCAGCGAATCATGAAAAATAAAACGCTTTATCCCCCTCTTTTCATGGGCCCGTATCTCTCCGATAACCGTATCAACAGGATACGCTCTGAACCCCTTAAAAAGAAGCCGTTCAGAACAAAACGCGCATTTTCTCACGCATCCCCTGGAAGTCAGGAGAGAAACGGCATTTTTTACGGGATAATCGCTGAGATCGAAATCCGAATAATCCGCCGCGCTCAGGCTTTCCGGATCAGCTATCTCCGAAAAAGCCGCGAAACGGGCGCCGCGCGAAAGGCCCGCGAGATATTCATGCAAAGGGATCTCGCCTTCACCCGCCACCACGAAATCAGCGTACTCTTTAAACACGCCATCATCTTTTCCCGACTCCAAATATACCGCGGATACCTCCGGCCCGCCGAAAACGATCTTTATGGCGGGCTTCATGGCTTTCAGTGCCGAGGATACAGACTTAACTGTTTCGATATTACTGCCGTAACACGACATCCCTACCGTGTCGTACGACATTAATTTATCCAACATGGCGCAATAAGCTTCCGGGAAAACATTCTTTATAATATCCGGCATGTTTTTTTCAAGCGGGGTATTACTGCTTTTTTTCCATTGTTCCCGCAGATCGGGATCAGCAAGATTAAAAAAAATATTATTAAATTAAAGGCAGTCGGCCGGTATACCTTTGCCTCCCAGATACCCTTTTAATACGGCTAAACTCAGAGGCGGCATATTCGGCCAGAATAGAGGCAGGAGAACAAGCGCTGTTTTTTTTTCTTTCATACGCGATCAATATACGGCAATTACGAAAAGGCCGGTTTATTCGGCTGTTACCCTTCCCTCTCCGTCAGTCCATGTACCGGCGCTCACACCTTCGAACAACCCGTTAGCGTATACGCCGGCCGCCTCCCCGCTGAGATTAATACCTTCCGCCGGCATAACGCCCGATACTGTGGCGTGCCACTGTCCATCGCTCCACTGGTCACCCGTCAGCGTGATCATATGCCCGTCATTATTGCCCATGCTGAGGGCCCACGACTCGGCGGGAGTCCCGCTGTATGTCCCCTGATGAAATCCTGCCCATATGTTATCCAAACCGTTCTGATAAAGATGTATATCCATCACCGCGTTCATCGTACAGTTCTGGCCGTTTACAACGGATGAAAAAGCTTCGGTTATGGGCACACTCACGAAATTCTGGAATTCGGAGACAGAAAACCCCATATTCATCTCGGAAAGAAGCTCCGTGATCTCTACCCACTCAGCCGCGCCTACCGCCTGCCATGTGAACTCCGAGTCATTATACGCGCCTGCGGCGTCTCCGTTAAATATGCTCCCGCCCCTGACACTACCGGGGATCTCTCCTTCTGAAAGCCACAACCCGTGGAAAGTCCCGCTCATGCTCCCGCCGGACCACTCATCCCCGTTAACCGTTACTATCCAGGCGTTAGCGCCGCTACCTTCACCGTTCTCCTCATACCCGCCTACAGGAAGTACCCACGCGCCGGTGCCGCCTTCGCCGTAAACATGCGAGCCTGTCATAAGGATATCACACACGCCCCACGTATCCGCGCCCTGCAGGCTTATTGTTTCTCCCCCGAGCCTGTCGCAATAAATAACACCGCTTTCTCCCTGGAAATACCCCTCGCCCCCCGCGCCCGCGGCGGAGTACAATTTTCCCTCATTAAGGCTTTCACTCATAAACTGATCCGGAGTTACACCCGATATCCCCCTGCTGTTAAATAATATCGCCGCAGGCCCCTCCGAAATAAAAAACTGTTCCGCCTCACGCCCCCTGAAAAGAGAAGAATTGAAAGTGCCCGCGTACCCGGCGTTATCCACATAAATACCGAAAAGCTTACCGGCTATACGCCCTTCGACGATATTACCGCCTACCCTGCCGATCATTTTCCCGCCGTCAGTAGCCGTATATTCAAAATCCGCGCCCCACAATTTATATTCCCCGGATCCAGCTTCATCGAAAAGGCCTTCCAGATGATTGCCGGCCAGTGAAAGGCCCGCCCATACGCCTCCGGCTCCCGGCACATTAAAAAATACCATACCGTCACCGGGGTTCGCCCTGTCCGTCATAAAATCGATACTCCCGCCCGGGCCGGGCCCAATATACCCGAACGCGGGCGCGAACGAGGCACCCTCCGCCGGGGGCAGAGCGGTAACTTCCGGCTGCTGAAAAGGCACTTCATCAAAAACCTTACCGTTAGGGTCTTCAGCCGCGAGCGCCTCCAGGATCATGATAAGAGTTTCTTTCCGGGTATCGCCGCCTACAGGGGTTAAAGCCGCGCCCGGCAGCCTGTTTCCCTGGTCCGAATAACTGTCGACACTTACAGTCCCTTCCCAGGCCTCCTCCAGAAAAAGCCTCTCCATGGCCGTAGTATCGGCGGGCTGTGTAATGTTTCCGGAAATATCAGATGAAGCGTTCTGCCCGACGCTCAGCTCCCGGGCAAGGCCCGAAATAATATTTCTCAAATACCCTCCCCCGCCTTCATAAAAAGCTTTGGTACCTGTCTTCGCGATGTCCAGATACATGACCGTCCCTCTAACTCCGCATACAGCGGAAGGAGTCTTAATTTTAAAAGTGGATTTCTCCCCCAGTTTTTCAACTATAGATTTGATCTTCCCGTAATCGGACTTAAACATATTTTCATATTCCCCTGTATATTTATTGAGCCTGAGCCGGGTTATCTCTATCTCTGAATCGGGTTTAAGCGATATGATATTGCCGTTTTCCAGGGTTATTTTCACGCGGCCGTCGCCTCCAGTCTCGACCTTGTCCCCTTCCCCGAGTATATCCCGGAGCATTGCCTGCCTGGGGGCAGTGTCTTTACCCTGAAAAAGCCTTACATCTCCCGTAAGAAAACTGATCTCGCCCTTAAGTTTTTTTGTGCCTTTGCCCCGCAGAAGATCTTTTTCCGAAAAAACAGGTTCAGTCTCTTTCTCATATAGAGACAATTCCGCTTCAAAATAAGCGCGGCTCTCTCCGGGAAGGCCTCCCGCGGGTATATTCACAAAATTTCCCTTTAATATATCTCTGACCTGATCGGGATATTCATTGTTTGAAACAGCGATCTTACCGTCTTTAACAAAAATACCCGTATTATCCGCCTGGTACACGGCAAAAATATCAGTACCCTTTACCGTACCCCTGGCACTGGGAGTAAGTATATGAAAATTTGAATCCCCTCCGTTCTTAGACACAATAGCCCGCATTTTACCGCGGTACAGCCTGACAACGGCTTTTTCCCTGTTACTGTCTCCGTCAAAAATATATTCCTCGATAGCCACGCGGGAATCCGGCGCGAGCCTCAGCACACTGTTATCCCTGAAAGTAACCTCGACCTTTGAATTACTCTTCGTGCGAAGTATATCCCCGGCGAAAACCGGGCTATCAGCCCTCAACCTCTCAGCTTTTTTGTCCTCTCCCGCGCGGACGACATCTACCCTTCCTTCAACTGAAGTATATTGCCCTATTTCCCGGTCTTCGCAAAAACCCGGAAGAATGAACGACATACTCAATAAACCCGCGATCATAACAATTTTTCTCATGATAAATACTCCGTTTTGATAACATCTGACCTTGTTTTTTTTAAAAACTGTATTTTATCCCAAGGCTGTAGACATTTCTGGTATACTTGTAAACCTGTATATTGGACACGTCGTCAACACAGGTATAGTTAAACTGCACCTCCGCGTTCTTGAATATTTCGTATGACAACACCGACGAGTAAGTAAACACGCCGTCCTCGCGCCTTTTGTTGAATATCAGGTTTGTATCAGTATAATACTGAAGGAAATATTCCGCGGTCACTCCTAACGTCAACTTCTCAGCCAGGGGTATCGAGGCGGCTATCGTAATTTTGTTCCCGAAATATCTCCAGTTCTGTTCTTCTGTATCGTCGTAATTAGCGGAATATCTTAGGCACGCGAAAGCCCGGTTATCCGCGAAAAAGTAAAACCACGCGATATGCCCCATATATTCATTCGAATCCCTGTCCTCGCCCGGCCCGGACGGGGCCCACAGATATTTTTTATTCCTGTACGTGAAGGAAAACTGCCCGAGTTGATCTTCCGCGATCTTGATATTATCGAGATTCCCCAGAGAAAAAAGAGAAAGATAATTTTTGTCGTTTACCTGCACGATATTATAAGTGAACGGGAAACTGGCCGCCGCCTTATCGAGATAAAAAGCGGGCTGGATAAAAAAATTGTTGCTTACCATGTCATAAAAACCAAGGTCGAACTGTTTGCCGCAATAAAAAGAATATCCCGCTTTTGCCCCGAAATTATCCGACACTTTCATGTTATATTCACCGTTTAAAGTGTATACCTGGCGCCAGTCACTCTGGTTCTCGGCGCCCACTCCGATAGTCTCGTCATCAGGCATGAGCAGCACATTGTCATCGTACTGCACAGCCGCCCCGATACTTCCCCTGAACGGCCTTTCTGCTTCTTCTTTTCTGTTTATCGCGTCTATGTACTGGTTAGCGAACGACGCCAGGCTTGTGTTGGGGTCTCGCCTTACTATTTCCCGGAATATTTCTTTCGCCCCGCTCATATCTTTCGCCTTTACGCGCGCGAGGCCGATATAGTAATCAACGGTCTTTGAAAGAGACATATCACATGTACGCGCCCTGTCCAGTGATGTTATAGCCGCGTCCATATCCTCGCCTTTTTTGAGAAGTATAAGCCCTTTAAAAAAAGCCGTCTGAGCGGGATAGATCGACTCCTTCTCAGCGACTTCTATCCATTTTTCCGCTTCATCAAGGTCCCCTTTTTTGTACAGAAGCTCTATAAGTTCTATCAGCGCGTTTTTTATTTTCGGTTTCAATATCACCGCGGCTTCAAGAGCGGATCTCGCTTCTTCATAGTTTTGAAGCTGCTTACATGTAACTCCAAAGTAATAAGCCACCATGGAAGAGTCCGGATTTTCTTTTATAAGTTTCCGCAAAAGCTCATAAGCTTCTTCATAATTTTCATGTTTATACTGCCATATAGCCTGCTGGATCTCTCTGTCATCGGCAGGAGTTTCATTTTCCGCGAACCCCGTAAAATGGCACAGCACAAAGAGCCCCGTGATGACAATTCTTAAGATATGGATACTCGTTTTCTTCATAGCATATAATATATATTTTTTCTGGATTTTTTATCTTTTAAATGAGGTTTTAATATATAACGCGTCTATAGAAAAGTCAAATTAAATATTCAATCCTGTCCTAATTGAACAGAAGAAGTTATTTTAACCGGAAAAATATAAAACATATAAAAACTGAATGAGTTCTATGAAGTATAAAAAAGGTTGAAAAGTCATTAAAGCGGCGTAGAATAAAAAGCCTCTCTCTGGAGGGGATAATGGTGCGTTTACAAATACGAGGGGGGTTGACTTCATCTATTGGGCGCTAATTGGAATTGGTTTATTGCTACTCGGTAGGGGCACATTGCATGTGCCCCCAACCACATCGCGCGAATATTACAAAGCGCCTTTCATTCGTTTTTTGACCGCTTGTTTTTTTTGTTTTCGCCGCGTGGTCGGAGGGCACATGCAATGTGCCCCTACCTGGATGGGGTTATGGGGTGTTTGCGAATACGGGGGAGGTTGAATTTATCCGGGAAAAGCGTAGCCTGCGAGGTGACCCCGGGCATGGCATGACACCTTTTATTATCGGGAGCGGTGTTATCCGTTTTTTGATCGCTTGTTTTTTTTGTTTCGCCGCGTGGTCGGAGGGCACATGCAATGTGCCCCTACGTACTAATAGTCCGGCCGTTTAAATATCTGATTACCGTCCCTGTGTCAGGGATCCATTTTATTCTGTACCGCCGGCAGAAAATCCTTAAAATCCACAGGTTTGAACAATATATCTTTGTATTTATACCCGAATTCCTTTACTACATAATACGTGCATTCATCCGTTTCAGGAGCGCTGCTTAAAAGGACTACAGAAATATCCTTTCTTTTATCGCGTATTTCCCGGATCTTTTCCAGGATTTCCGTGCTCTTCACATCCAACAGGGTCAATTCAATGACAATAAGGCCGATAGAACCGTCGTCCTCGATCTTTTTTACGCATTTCCTCATATCAGGTTCAGCCACGACTTCATACCCGTATTTTGTAAGAAGCCTCTCAAAAACCCGGGCAGATTCTATATCGTCATCCGCTATCAGTATTTTTTTCATTTACCCCTCCTTAACCTCGACAGGCAGGCTTATTACAATAGTAGTCCCTTTCCCCGGAGAGCTGTCCAGCTCCATCTTGCCTTTATGCATCTGGACTATGCTGTATGAAAAAGGGAGCCCGAGGCCCGTCCCTTTTTTCTTGGTAGTAAAAAAAGGCTCAAAAACACCTTTCAGGTTCTGGGGTTCTATGCCTTTTCCCGTATCCTTAATCTCGATCTTCACGTACTTATCCTCGAGTTTAGTCGTGATGGAAAGTATCCCTCCCGAGGGCATAGCGTCGGAGGCGTTGGTAAATAAATTCATAAAAACTTCCTGCATCTGTTTTTCGTCTAACATGATCTCCGGCAGTCCGGGCGCGAATTGCCTTTTTATCTCTATGTCGCACAGGTTGAACTGTTTTTCCACTATAGCCACTATCTCTTCGATATTTTCGTTAATGTTAACCTTTTTAAACTCTTCCGCGGATGGCCGTGAAAATTTCAGTATCCTTGAAACAATGTTTTTCGCGATATGGCATTGCTTGTATATGAGGTCCAGATTCGTTTTTACTTCCTCGCTTTCCAGCGGCTCCATCAGCGACAGCTGGGCTCTTCCGGAAATTACCATAAGAGGGTTATTAACCTGATGCGCCACATCCGCTACCATTCTTCCCAACTGGGCGAGCCTCTGCGCTTTTTCGATCTCTTTCCTTCCGGTGATATCTTTTATGATGTTTACAGTGCCTATTACACCGTCAGACCCGTTAAACACGGGAGAGGTTGAAACTTCTAAAAACATATTGCGTTTGGTGTCAAAAACCTCATTTGTAACCGGTTTCCCCTCAGCGAGCACATTGAGATGAGTAGCAAAGATGCCTCCGCCTATCAAGTCGGGATCAGATTCCACGCCGCCCTTTGCCATGATGTCATCCCGCTCCAACCCGTACAGATCAGCGAAAGCTTTATTGACTCTGGCCAGCTTGTTATCCTTATCGATTATGGAGACCATATCCGTGATCGAATCAAACGTGGCTCTCCATTCTTCCGCGGCATACCTTATTTTAGCCTCAGCCTCTTTCCGTTCCGTTATGTCCCTGACTATACATTGTATGCCCGCGACCTGGTTCTCCTCTTTTATCGGCCTCATGCCCATTTCACCAAGCCTTACCTCTCCTTCCTTCGTCATGACCTTTACGTCGACTATGTGCCTTGACTTGCCCGCGAGTATTTCTCCGTACTTTTCGCCATGTATCCCCTCTTCCACGGGCGTGATAAGATCCTTCGCGGGTTTTCCTATTAGATCGTTTTTAGCGTATTTCGTGACTTCCTCAACCCTCTTATTGGCGGAAGTTATCACACCGTCATTATCAATGATAAATATCATATCACTGGCCAGCTCGAAAAGGCCGCGGTATTTACGTTCGGATATCTTAAGCTCATTGATCTTCTCCCTGAGGCTGGATAAAAGATCCTTATTTTCAAGCGTCAGCTTATAACTGTACACAGCCTTATAGACAGGGTTCAGAAGTTCATCCAGGCTCTCAAGAGGTTTTAAAAGGTAATCCGCGGCATCGAGTTTTACCGCTGTCTTGGCGGTGTCCAGGCTCGCGTATCCGGTGACAAGTATGACAGGTATGTTCTTATCAAATTCCCTGATTTTCGCCAGAAGCTCCGTGCCGTCCATGCCCGGCAGTTTAATATCGGTCACTACCACTTCATATTTCGTGTCTTTCAACTTTTCAATGGCTTCTTCCGCGCTTGAAACTCTTATAACTTCGAAATCTTTTTTCATCAACCTGGAAACAAGCGCCGCGCTGAAGTCCTCGTCATCTTCGACCAGCAGCATTTTTATTTTTCTCTCTGGATCATTCATATCTCACTTCCTTTCAAATCCCGGCCTTCATTTTTACGCGCGCGGTTTTTATCAAAACATACTCTATTTATTTCAGCAATCCAAGTGAAAAAGGATGTTTTCTCATATTCACGGAATTCCGGATAAGAAAGCTGAAAAAAACTTCCTCGATAACGGAATCCCTCGGGAAAAATCGTATATACTGTTTTCGAAAACGCCACGCTCTTTTTAAGATATTACGGGCCGAATAAAACGTCTGATATGTATCCCACATGGTTTCCATAACGTCTTCATCCGTTAAATCCCTGAACTTGAACAGAGGATGCGTCATATCATACAGTGACCAGTCCTTTTCAATGATCCTTCCTTCCTTTTCCATACGGCTGTATACCCTTGTCCCCGGCAGAGGCGTCAGGACAAAAATATAGATGTAATTCGCGTCCCAGTCAAGGACCGTATCTATCGTCCGCTTCAGGCTGCCGATATTATCCCCGTCCAGCCCGAATACAAGTGAAGCCTGCGCCAGTATGCCGACATCCTTTAACCGCCTGAAGACTTCCCGATACCCGCCGACTTTATTAAAACCTTTATTGACTAAACTGAGGCTCTCTTCATTTATGCTCTCTATACCTATCAACGTCTCATGACACCCGGCCTTCGCGGCTAACTCTATCAATTCGGGATGCTTGACGATAGTCGTACTCATCTGGCAGGCCCATCTCAGCTTCATGGGTATAAGCGCCTTGAAAAGTTCCCTGGAATACGCTGGGTCAGCCCCGATATTGTCATCCGCGAACAAAAAACGGGAAGCCTTTATGGACTCTATTTCTTTTATAACATGCGCTATGGGCTTTTTCCTTATGGAATGGCCGAGAAGAGGCGTCACGGAACAGAAATCGCAATAATGCGGGCATCCCCTTGTAGCCTGTACGGGGATAAGCGGCGTTTTCGCGAACGGCGGGATAACATAATTATCAAAATCAAGCAGATCAAACCTCGGTATCACCAGTTTCGAAAGATCCGGCCGGGCCTTGGCCTCATACCTGTTTTTCAGCCTGTTATGTTCAGCGTCCCGTATCACATCTTCCCACAGGTCCTCGGCTTCCCCGACCACGACACAATCGCAATACTTTAACGCCTCATCAGGGCAGGCGGAAACATGTATCCCGCCCATAATCGTTTTTTTTCCGCGTTTTCTGAACTCTTCCGAGATCTGATACGCCCGCGGCGCCTGGGGAGTATGGGCTGTAATACCGATAAGGTCCGCGTCTTCATCAAAGTTTATATCCTGCACGTATTCATCCGTTATGCCGACCTCGACGCTGCCAGGAGTAAGCCCTGCCACAGTAGGCAATGCCAGTGTGGGAAGAAAAAGTTTTTTGTACTTTATAGGTTTCCCGTTCAGATCCAAATGAGCCGGCTGTATCAATCTGATCTTCATTTTTCAATGCCCCCTCACGCTATCAAAAATTATTATATGAATTTCCCCTCTCAGACATCCTTCACCCGCCCGGTTCTTTTTCAGTTCACTCCGAGGGGAGACTAACAGTAAAAACCGCGCCCTCTCCTTCCTTACTTCTTATATTGATCTCACCGTTAAACCGTTTGATGATATTATAACTGATCGCCAGCCCCAGCCCCATGCCCTTGCCCGGGGATTTAGTTGTAAAAAAAGGATCAAATATCTTATCCTGTATATCATCAGGAATGCCTTCTCCTGTATCCGAGATCTCGACAAGAATACGTTCTCCCGTTTTATAACTTTTTATGAAAATACTCCCTTTTCCTTTTATCGCGTCCATGGCGTTCATGATTATATTCATAAATACCTGCTGAAGCTGCATGCCGTCACATTCGATCTTCGGAATGCCCGGCTCAAGTTCCGCGCTTATGACAATATCAGGGTTCCCGTTCTCTTTCCTGGCAACAGAGACCGTATTCTCTATGATCTCGTTAATATCCGTCAGGCTGAGGTCCGTGCTCTCACGGGAAAAAGTGAGAAGGTCACTCACTATCCGTTTACATCTGCCGGTAGCGTTCTCCGCTTTTTTCATCCTTTCCCAGCGCGGGTCGTCCTGAGGCGTATCTTCAAGCACATCCTGCAGATAATTCCGTACGGCCCCCACGGGGTTATTAAGCTCATGCGCCATACCCGCCGCCAGGCGCCCCACTGAAGCCATTTTCTCCGACTGTATCAGCTGTTTCTGGCTTGTCTTAAGATCTTCCATGGTTTTCTGCAGTTTCATATTGCTCTCATTCAGCTCTTCCGTCCTCTGCATGACCTTTTCCTGCAGGCCGATATTAAGCTTTTCTATCGTACGTATGGATTCTTCCAGCCCTTTATTGCGTTCCTCGGTCAACTCCTGGCTTTGCCGCAGAGCGGCCTTATAATCAAGAGTACGGCCCGCGAAATATCCAACGACCGGTACCAGAAAAAGCATAAAATAGCCGATACTTATCCCGTAAAAAATATCAGCGGCTAAGAGTATCAGCGCGCCGGCTAAAAAACCCAGAAGCCCGCCCAGGTGAAAAGGCCTGTTTCTCCATGAAACCTGATATACGCAGGCTTCCGCGCCCTGGACCGCGCATACATTGTGTTTTACTTTAGCGGGCGGAAGCCCCCACTCCGTCGGGACGGACGCTAAGATCCCCCGCAGATTCAGGCAGTTATTCTTATCCTGCCTGTATTCTCCCGAATATTTTATCGTAATGACACAGCTATTGCTTTTCAGATCAGTTATTTCCCACCTGGCGATCTTGGCGCACCTGTGCGAGTTCTCGACAAGCGCCCTGTACGTACTCCCCGGGCTGAGAAGCCTCAAATAAAATTTTTCAAGCGTCCCGTAGCATTCCCGTTTGGCCGCGTATGTCCCTGCGTCGAAAGGCGCTTTAGCGTCACCCGTATATTCCACCAGTTTCCCGAGCAGCCTGCAATACCAGTCGAAACTTATCCAGTTGTTCCTGTCCTCGAGATAATCCATATTCATGTTCATCCCGAGTATGAATTTCTCGAGTTCCGCGCGGCCGTATCTTTCTTCGAAATAAAGCATGACCGCTTTAACAGGACGACAGTTGAGCTCTATTCTGGTATCTTCCGCGGATATTCGGGAAATGGGATACGGACCGGTTTCGTTCATTCAGCCTCTCCTTTAAAAACGGTTTTCGAATCATAATTGAATACGGGGGTCATTTTTGTGAAGGCGAACGCCATAAGCGGATTTAACACAGTATTGAAATGTTTCATATAAACATTCATATTAACGACTTTAGCGCCTACGTCTGTCTTGGGAAAATACGCTGTTATTCCCATATCAACGTCTTTTTTGCCTTCATCTATCGCCATTTTTATCACGCTGTAGAGAGAATTCAGATAAACACCCAGGTCTTTGTTGTAATCGTAATCAAGCCCCGTGAACATATATCTCAGGGTATCGTCATCAAGGAGCACAAGGGCGAATCCCCTGAGCACGGATTCTTTCCTGAAGAGTATCATGCGCGCTTTCTCCTTCAGATACTTATGCATATTCGAAAAAAAATCTTCCCGCAGGAATTCGCGCTTATAATCTTTCGCCTGGTCATAGACGTTCTGCCAGAGTTTCTGTACGGTGGAAGACGAAAATGACAGATCGCTTATAATTTCCGTTTCCATCCCTTTTCTTTCAGCTCCGGCCATATTTTTCCTTATTTTACACCGGTAATGGCTTTTCAGGCTCCCCAGATATTCGTCAAAAGTTTTCCATTTTATTTTCAGGACAGTGTTGGGAAAATTTTTCACTCTTTTATAATTATAATCCTCGATACATCCGAAAAAGTCAAGCTCATGGTCATAAAAATCCCGCACTATCACGATACTCAGGCCTTTTTGCCTCGCGATATTCTCGATAGCTTCGATAATAAGAGCCAGCGCCTTACGCTTATCCACGCCTTCGGAAAAAGATATCGTATTCCCCGGGGCTACCGGCGTTCCGCATTCGATCGACCGTATGACCAGAAATCTTTTCCATATTTTTCTGATGCTTTTTTTATAACCGTCTTCACAAATCCCACGGCGAAAAGGTCCAGTTCCGTGCTTATATAGTACGCGCATGTATGCGCCGCGATCTTTCCATTTTCGTATACGACCGGATAAAAATATTCACAATCGCTTACATCGGCTTTTTCAACGGCCTCCAGGTATTTATGCCTGCATATGAGCCTGTCCCTGCCGACTATCGAGTCCCATTCCTTTTCATCGACACCGGTTATACTGTCGAATATCCTGACATTCATACGCCTCCCCCCGCGCCGTGGAACCTGTCGTCAGGCACTACATATTTCTGGAAATCCCTGTTAAAATTATACCCCAGCACCGCGGTAATAACATCGCGCGTGTTCACAAGTGTCCTGAGAAACTGGAGCAGGATCTTAGGGGTAGTGATCTTCTGCCTTATGATGTAGTCATACCCACGGATCAATTCATCTATCGTCATTTTTTTAGGCCTGATCATGACCTGGTCCATATCACACCTTTCCCAGTCACCGGGGAAGTTGTCATAGAATATGCGCCCTTCGCGCTCCATGCGGCCATATAATTTCGTTCCGGGAAACGGAGTAAGATAAGAAAGCTGAAAAACATCAAGCTGTGCCCTGTTTATAAAATCAAGCGTTTTCCTGAACACAGTAATATCATCATGGTCGTTCCCCACGATAAAGGCTCCTATAACGCCTATACCGCTGTTCTGTATGCGCCGTATGGCTTTACTGAGATTTTCTATGCCTTTTTTAAGGTTTATGGCCTTTTTCATCTCCTCAAGAGTGTCCTGGATAATCGACTCTATACCTATAAAAACGAACCTGCACCCGCTTTTATAGGCGTACTTCAATATTTCGGGGTTATCCGCGATATTAATGGAAGTCTGCGTGATCCATATCTTATTGATCTTGCGCTCTAACATCCCCCGGAACAGGTCCATGCTCCTCTGTTCCGCGCTTTTTCCGAAGCCCAGGATATTGTCATCCACGAAATACACCACTTTCTTTTTAATGGTTTCAAGTTCATCCAGGACCTCGTTAACCGGCCTCTGCCTGTATTCGGCGCCGTTAAAACTTGTAACACTGCAGAATTCACAGTTAAAGGGGCATCCTCTGGTAGTCTGTATGACATCCATCACATACTTATCCGAGAACAAGTCCCTTCGCGGAATGGGAAGATCATTTAAGGGCATCCTTTCAGCGGTATATTTCCGTTTAAGCCTCTTATTTTCAAAATCAGAGATCACTTTTTCCCAGATAAACTCCGCTTCCCCCACAACAACGGCGTCAGTATGCTTAAGCGCCTCTTCGGGCATCATTGACGCGTGTATACCTCCCATAACCGTGGTAATACCCCTTTTCCTGAATTCGCCCGCTATCTGATACGCGCGCGGAGCGTTCACCGTATAAGATGTTATCCCGACGATATCGGCTTTCACCCCGAAATCGATCTTATCGGTATACTCATCCAGGATCTTTACTTCCCAGTTATCAGGAGTAGACGCGGCCACATACGCGAGGCCCAGGGGCGGCATCCCCCATGACTTCGTTTCTCCCCAACCCGCGGTCTCGGTAATTGTAGCCGGATGTATCAACAATAGTTTTTTCACGGTACTACCTCTCTTTTGTATTCGTCAGAAAAATGTGTAACTACATCTCTCTCGCCTGTCACGCCGCGTTCAACTAACCCAGAGAGATCCCCCGCGCACTTTCTTCAGATAACCCCGAATTCTTTTCCGGTTTTCCTTAGAGCGTCTAAAGTAATATCCAGGTCTTCTCTGGTATGAGTCGCCATAAGGCTTATCCTGAAGCGGCATTTATCCTTTGAAACAGCGGGATAAGGCACCGCGTTCATGAATATGCCCTGTTCATGTATTTTCTTATTCATCTTCCTGAGTTTCACCTCATCTCCTATGGTAAGTATCATAATAGCGGATTCAGGGGGAGACGGGAACACGTCATATCCCATGTCTTTCAGGTTATCATGCATATAGCGCACATTACCCCAGAGCCTGTCTTTCCTTTCCGGTTCATCGCGCATAACTTTTATTCCGGCAAGTACACTTGCCGCGACAACGGGGGTAATACTCGCTGAAAAAATATATGACCTGGCATAATGCCTTATATAATTTATGACTTCTTTACCGCCCGCGACAAAACCTCCGGTGGAGGCCAGGGTTTTACTGAATGTACCCAGGATAATGTCTATTTCCCCTTTTACGCCGAAGTATTCAGCGACTCCCTCACCGTTTTCTCCCAGAACGCCGAAGCCATGGGCGTCATCTATGATCACGCGCGCTTTATATCGCCGCGCGAGATCCAGGATCTCCCTGACAGGCGCGAGGTCTCCGTCCATACTGAAAACCCCGTCTACAACTATCAGTTTACCGTTAAACTCTTTATCGCACTTTTTGAGAAGTGTCTCCAGGTTTTTCATGTCATTATGCTTAAACGCCCTGAAATTCGCTCCGGCCAGCTTACAGCCGTCTATTATGCTCGCGTGCGACAGCCGGTCTATTAAAACCACATCCCCCGTCCGGATCAAAGCGGAGATCGTCCCTACATTAGCGGAATACCCTGTAGAAAAAACAATTACATCCTCACAGCCTTTTACAACGGCAAGTTCCCGCTCCAGTTCTTTGATCAGGTCGGTCGTACCGTTAAGATGAGGAGAACCGCTCATCCCGCTCCCGTATTTTCTGAGCGCTTTTTCTCCGGCTTCTATAACTTTTGGATGCATGCTCAGCCCCAGATAGTTATTAGAAGCCATCATGATCATCTCCCGTTCCAGGCCGCTCGTATCATCGTAAATCTTAGCCCGGTTACCGCAGCCTGAAGACATCTTCCTGCAGTAGGTATATGACCCTTTACGCTTCCAGTCTTCGATATATTCATAGCATGGATAGCATTTGGCAAAAAGGTCTTTGTCCTCAAGAGTAAAAAAATCAGCCATAGTATGATCATCAGAATTTATCCGTCCCGTCATCTGTACCGCGCCCATAAATATCTCCTTTCCGTTGTTAGAACCTGTACGATAAGCTTAACGAGAACCCTATGGCAAAAGTTTCATATTTTCCGTCTATCGTTGAAGAGCTTATTGTCTCATTATTATCCACGTTATTATCAATAGTCCTGTCCGCGTAAATAATTACCTGGCACGCGCCGTCAAGCGTGAATTTCCCGATATCCCATCCGAAACCGGAGCAGATAAAATGCGTGTCAGTATCCACAAGGCTCGGGCGCCAGGTATTTTCGGGGACGGCTTTTTCGTTAAAAATATACCCTCCGCGCAATCTGAAAGTATCTGTAAAGAGGTACTCAAGGCCCGTCTTATACGCGAAAGTATTGTTATAGTCGTATTTAAATTCCGCGTCAGTTAAAGAAGAGTCGGAAAAACGCATACCGACAGTCTTGACTGTATCCCACCTTGTCCAGTCCAGGTTAAATTCCAGCTTCAGCCTGTCGGTCGGGTGAAACGCGTACCCCACCACCACGACAGCGGGAAATTTTAAAGATGACTCCACATCCGATTCGATAAAAGTACCCATACCGAGGACAGCCGGGATACTCGATAGTTCGGTTTTACCCTTGTAAGTAATTTTGTAGGGGCTTTTAAATGTCGCGGCGAAACTGTGCCGGTCATTCAGTTTAAAAATACCGCCGCAGTTATACCCCCAGCCGTACCCTTTGCCTTTCATGTGGTTTTTACCGTCCATTTTGCCCGGGGCCCCTATCAACTGCCCGTAGTCCGTCCTGTTATCGGCAACAGACTCGGAATAATAAAAGCTTAATCCGCCGCCTATGGAAAAATGTTCATTAAACTTATACGCCGCGGAAGGATTGATATCAATTACCCTGAGGTCAGAAAAAGTCGCGACATACCTGGCGAAACTTTCCGAAGGCCATTCAGTCGAAATACCGTTAGGGACCGTAACCCCCAGGCCCACGGCGAAATTCTTCATCCCCAGGTCACTCGTCAAAAAAATCCCGGGTACAAGGTGCCACTTCCCGATCATATCCTGCTCATCACCTTCAGGGCTTATATGTTTTGTCCACGAAGTCGTAAGCGTGCCGTCTACCGTGGCCTGCGTGCCTTTAAGCTGAGTTATACCGGCGGGGTTAAAAGCTATGGCTGTCGGATTATCCGCCTGCACGATAAACGCCTCACCCATGCCGGTAGCTTTTGTACTCTTCACTCCCAGGATCTTATACCCGTTGGCGAAACACGCGCACGCGGAAATACAGAGAAAAACCAGACAAAACATTACTGTTTTTTTCATAGACATCCTCTTTTCACTTTTTGTTTTTACGGCTTAAATCTGATATTAAACACGATCTGACTTTTTACTAAAAACAATAAAATTCCCGCCGGTTCTGATCCAACGGCTGATAAGCTCAAAACAAATAACGCAATAAGAGAATTTAAAGATTTCATACACGAGATAAGAATATGGAATAATACATATTGTCTGCATGGTCAGATAAAAAACCGATCGTTCCCTACTTTTATAAATTAATATAACGATAACTTAGCGCAATAACTTATATAATAATATATTATAAAACATGATTGTCAATGCCACATGATTACGCACATAATGCGTACGAAAAATACATATTCAGGATTAAAATAACAGACTGCTGCCCCGCCCTCACCGTGGAAAAAGTGCTCTCGGCTATATCATCTGAAGATATGTTGTAAGGTTTACCTTGTCCTTTACGATACCAAGCTTTTTTCTGATGTTATTTCTATGCCTTTCAGCGGTACGTATGGACATATTTAATATTTTCGATATCTCTTTACTCGAAAACCCGTTTTTTATCATATTGCTTATTTCTATTTCCCGCGGGGTTAAATTTAAATTGCTTTCGGTGATCTTGCGGGCAAAGGAGGAAGTTATTTCTCTTAAATTACGCTCGACAATATCCACATACTTTACGGCCGATGGATCTATTTTACCCCTCAATTTGCTTAAAAGAGGGAACACAAGTTTATCCACGCCTTTAACAATGTCAGATTTTATCTGCTTTTTCTCCACTTCTATCTGCTCAAGCACTTCTTTAAGAGCGTAGTTTTTCCGTTCAAGGATATTTTTCTGTTCAAGAAGTTCCGCCTCAGATCTTTTAAGCGCCTCTTCAATTTTTTTGTGTTCCGAAATATCTCTTATGATACACTGTATCTCAGGCGCGCGGTCCTTGCCACATATAAGCTTTATCCCTATTTCTCCGCATATTTCTTCACCGTTTTTAGACGTCATTTTCACTTCCACAATATTCGTTTTTCCATTTTCCAGTATTTCCTGAAGCCTTTTCTGAAAAAGCCCCTCTTCAGCTGACGGAAAAAGTTTTAAAGCCGACTTTCCGATAATTTCCTCTTTTTCATATTTGATTATCTCTTCCATCCTTTTATTGATCGAAGTTATTATCCCTTCACTCGTTATCGTGCATATCATATCTCCCGCCATCTCAAAAAGGTTCCGGTATTTACTCTCGGATATTTCCAGTTCTTCGATCTTTTTTCTCAGATCTTCAACCAGATTTTTATTCTCAGTAACCAGCTCATAACTGTATACCGCTTTATATACGGGGTTAAGAAGATCATCTATATTTTCAAGCGGTTTAAGGATGTAATCCGCGGCGCTGAATTTTACGGCTGACTTGGCGGACTCCAGGCTCGCGTAACCGGTAATAAGGATAACGGGAAGGTCTTTTTTTATCTCCCGCACTCTGGAAAGGAACTCCATGCCGTCCATTCCCGGGAGTTTAATGTCGGAGACTATGACTTCCGCGTCCACATCTTTCAATATTTCCAGCGCGGCTTCTCCTGAAACCGACCTTATTACAGTAAAATTCCTTTTTTCCAGGCGTACGGTCAATGCCCCCGCGAAATCCTCATCATCCTCGACCAGGAGCAGGGGTAACATTTCTTTTCAACCGGTTATCCATTTCAATTCTCGCTCCCCTCTTTTACTCATATCTTCCGCCGAGGTATTCGGCGAGAAAAGCTTCCGCTTCTTTATAGAATTTCATCCTGTTAGCGGGTTTAGCGAAACCATGCCCCTCATCAGGGAAAAGCAGATATTTATGTTCTATGTTTTTCCGCCTCATTTCTTCAACTATCTGCTCGGATTCCGACTGTTTTACCCTCGGGTCATTCGCGCCCTGAGCGATCAGCATGGGTATTTTTATATCTTTTACGCTGAAAAGAGGTGAACGGGAGATCAGCATTTCTTCCTCGGTATCAGGGTCTCCCACCCGTTTACGCATCATAGCGAGAAAAGTCGACCAGTACGGCGGAATAGTCTTTATAAAAGTAATAAGGTTAGACGGCCCGACTATATCAACCGCGCAGCAAAAAACATCCGGCGTAAAAGCGGCGCCGGCGAGAGCCGCGTATCCGCCGTATGAACCGCCGTAAATCGCCACTTTACCCGGAAGAGCTATTCCTTCCGCGACCGCCCAGCGTACCGCGTCTGTGAGGTCATCCTGCATTTTACCGCCCCACTCGCGGATAGACGCGTTAAGGAATTTCTTTCCGTAACCTGTCGACCCGCGGTAATTCACCTGCATACACACATATCCCCTGTTGGCCAGCCACTGCGCTTCCGCGTTATATCCCCAGGTATCTCTATGCCATGGCCCGCCGTGCACATTCAGGACAAGAGGAAGATCCTTCTTTGAACTTCCCGCCGGATAAGTTATATACCCGTGTATCCTGAGCCCGTCCCTCGCTGAAAAAGAAAAATCTTCCATTTCAGCGAGCCGGTATTTTTTAAGATCCGGTTTATCCGAAAAAAGAAAGGTACCTTTTTTGGTCTTCCTGTCATACATATAAAAAGACACGGGGCCTTTATCCGTATTAAACCCGGCGAGCCATATATCGTTATCGGCGTTCCTGTCACAAATAAAAAAATCCCCGGGAGCGAGGCACCTCAAGGCCCGGAAATCCTCCTTTATCGAATCGTCTATTACAACCCACTCATCGCGCTCCCGGGTAAAACAAACCGCCTGGACCAGCCTGGTATCGGGGTCTATGAATACCGCGCCCGCGTCGCATGTCTCATCGCGCGCGACAATAACGCTCTTTCCTGAAGTTAGATCCGTCTTTTTTATATATGTGGTATCAGATCCGTTCGAATCCGCGATATATAAAAACCTGCCATCCCTGCTGAAATGGAGAGGAGAGCTTGTCATACTCTCATCCATATCCCATCTGTCAAGTTCGCGCCACTCCTCTTCTTCCCCGCCCCTTATCATAAGCCGGGACCCGCCGTCGGAGGTTGTTACAACGGCTCCCCGAACCATGAGATCCGCGTCCGCGACCCAGCCCGCCACATCCCCTGGATTCCTGTTTTTCAGAGAGATCTCACCGGTTTTAATATCAAGGTAATAGACGTCATGCACCATGGGGTTTTCCCTGTTCATAGCGATCAAAACGCCGTCAGGCACGAATTTGTCATGGCCCAGCACATCAACCCGCGCGTTCTCAAAAGGCGTAAGGTCCCGCTCCTTAAGCGTATCGAGGTCAACGTCATACAACCGCCAGTTCTCATCCCCGTCCCTGTCCTTAAGATAAAAAATACGTTTACTGTCCCGGCCCCAGAAATACCGCCGGATACCCCTGTTACTGTCACACGTAACAGCCCTGTCGTCATCTTTGTTAACGCTTTTAACCATGATATTAAGCACATTATTCACAGGCGCGAGATACGATATAAAAGAACCGTCCGGAGAGATCTTCGGGTTTGCCTTAACAGGGTTACCAAAAAGAACCTCCCTCGGGATCATATCCGGCTGTCCGGCGGTAATCCCACGCGGCCTGTTCATTTAATCGCCTCCATCATCTTTTAATGCCTTACACATATACACGTGTGTTTCCCCTATATTAATACTTTTTATGGACAATGCCGCTCATTTATTGCCGCCCGCTGAAATGAAACGTTACTTTCATGTCTCGCCGCTTAAAATACCTGAACATCGGGGAACTTTACACGCATGTTCCTCCTGTGGCCGGGCAAAATGATAAGCTCCTTCATGTCCGTTATTCCCGGGCGTTTCAGGATATCAGTCACCGGTGAAAAAGCCTGTCGATATCCTTTTTCGAAACGGCATTGAAAAATCGCTCGACCAGGAAATTATCCGCCGGTTTTTCATGCAGAAGGGAACACTTAATATTCTCAAAATTCGCCGCGGGAACGCTGAAACTTGAAAGCCCCAGGCTCAGGAACAACGGGTAATATTCCTCAAAACTCGCTATTTCACCGCACAGGCAGACTTCCGTTTTATTGTTTTTTCCCGCCTTGATAATATGCTCCATAAGCCGTATAAGCGCGGGATGCAGGATGTGGTATTCATTCTCCACATAGACATTACCTCTTGAAGCCGCCAGCG
This sequence comes from Candidatus Omnitrophota bacterium, assembly GCA_043823375.1. Taxonomy (GTDB): domain Bacteria; phylum Omnitrophota; class Gorgyraeia; order Tantalellales; family Tantalellaceae; genus JBDRAX01. The sequence continues at coordinate 34,759 of JBDRAX010000148.1, forward strand.
TATACTGAAGCAGGTCATTTGAGCCGATGTTCGCGAAATCCACGTTTTTCAAAAGGCTGTCAGCCATAACCGCCGCCGCCGGGGTTTCGATCATTATCCCTTCTTTTATCTTATTTTTAAATTTTCTGCCGTCTTTTCTTAATTCACTTTTAGCTTCCGCAATAAGCCTTCTGAAGCAGTTAATATCATTCATGTCGGAAACCATGGGGTATAAAACTCTCAGATCCCCGCTCACGGCGCTCCGCAATACGGCTTTCGTCTGCGTCATGTATATTTTTTTAAAAAAGGACAAGGCCCGGGCTCCTCTTATTCCCAGGTCCGGGTTATCCTGCTGCGGCAGGCTTAAATACCTGGGCAGTTTATCCCCTCCCACATCCAGGAGCCTGAGTACGACCGGCTGTCCCTCGGCTTCGGCTAAAATATGTTCATACATCCTGACCTGTTCGTCTTCCGACGGAGGCCGGTCTTTTTCAAGAAACAGGAACTCAGTCCTGAGAAGGCCTACACCGTCAAAGCGGATCCCTTTTATCAGATCAAGTTCTCCTGGAGTAGTTATGTTGACTTTAAGGCAGATCCTGTTCCCTTTTTCTGTTTTAGCCGGTTCTTTTTTTTTGACTTCACAGACTCTTTTCCTTCGGGATAATCTGTCCATCCTGTGCGAATAGGCATCCTCTGTTTCCCTGTCCGGCGACATTATCACTTTTCCTGAAAAACCGTCAACGATCACCTTATCTCCGCAGCTTATATTGTTCTCGATATCTACGCCGAAAATGATCGGCACACCGTAGCTCCGCGCGATAATATTCGCGTGTGTCGTGAGGCCTCCTTCTTCAGTTATAAAAGCCAGGACATGTTCCCGGGGAATAGTCAAGATCATCGAAGGCGTCAGGCGCCTCGAAACCACTATAACGGCTTCCCGATCTCCGACCGGGCACTCAAAATGCCCCGTCGCTCCGCTGAAAGAAGAAAGCACCCGGTTCCTTACATCCACCAGGTCATGTTTAAGTTCCGCGAAATGCAGCCCTTTTGCCTCAAGCCCTGTCATATATGCGGTGAATACATCCGCGAGGGCGTGCTCGGCGTTTATCGAATTAGCCCTGATAAGCCGTACCGCTTTATCGAATAAAGTCTTATCCTCCAGGATCATCTGATGCGCCTTCAGTATTTCTTCAGCGTTCTTATTGATATTCTTCGAAGACAGCAGGATAGCGGATAAGATCTCTCTGGCTTTACCATACGCGTTCTTAAGGCGTTCTATCTCATTATCCGTATTTTTAGAGCTTATCACATAATGCGGTATATTCTCATCCGATTCTTCTGAATACAAACACGTCCTGCCGCTCGCGATACCCGTAGAAGCCGTTATACCCTTCAATATTTTCATGTTTCATGTCCTTTTCAGTGATACCGTATCCGCGTGAAATATAAAAGGCCGGGCATCATCCTTCGCGAAAGTTTGATGTCCGGCCCCGTTACAACCCGTAAAGGAATCGAAAAAAAAGCGCCCATCCATCCGGACGGCACGCCTGGACGCGCCAGGCTTATTTTTCAAGTTCTTCCCTCAACGAAAAAACAAAACAGCCCGGCAGTTTTATGACTTCCCCGCTGTCAGGATGTACTCTGTAATGATGGGTCAGGCAATATGGCATTTTATCCCATATGTAGTTATACCTGTCCGACCCGAGGAGATAATAAAGTTCTACCCTGTTCTTCCCGAAAAAAGCGTTCTTGAACTTTTTGACATTGAACCCTGCCCTGACAAAAGCGCCTAAGAGCTCAAACAGCCCGGTTTTATTCAGATACGACAGCAGGATCAGACAATACGCGGGAAGAAAATATAAATACACTTTAAGAGCCCACGATATTTCAGAAAGAAAGTTTTTCTTTTTTTTCCGGCGCGCGTTCAAGATCCTGTCGGAAAACAGGTTTATTTTACGCCCGGCCTCATATACACGCGCGGCAGGGCCTTTAACCAGAAGATCTATGATCGAACGGTACCTGTTATTTTTATCCTTCCAGATAAAACCCATATTCCCGCAAAACGGGCTCGGCATGGCGGATACCCAGCTGTCCGCGCCCAGGACACCCATATTTTTCAAAGGTTTCATAAGCGCGAAGAACAGGCTGAGAGAAACCGTGGCGACTTTGACTTTAAGTTCTTTCCTCAGGAAATCCTCTATGCAGTCGCCCGTAAGGCGGGTTTCAGCCGGATTTTCCTTCTGATCTATTCTCCCGCAGTATACTTCGGGAGAGATCATGACACGTTTCACGATATCGGAATTTTTCATAGCGAATTCCATAGCCCCGGGAATATCTTCCACGTTGATATCCCTTACAGCGGTGATCGATAATATGATCCACGCCTTTCCGTTCTCACGTATGTTTTCAAGGGCCTTTCTGAGAGAATCATAAGCCAGGTAACTGCCCCTTATTTTTTTACATGCCTCCCTGTCCGTACCGTCAAATCCCAGGAAAAATTTTTTTATCCCCGCTTCATGCACTTTCCCGCAGAACTCCTTATCCGCCAGAGTAATAGAATTCGTGGCGATAAAAGTCCTTTTCATAAGGCCTTTCCGCCTGAGCCTTTCCAGTATTTTAAAAAAATCACCGTGTATGGTGGGTTCTCCTCCTATCAATATTACATGGGTATTTTTGTCCTGCTCAGCGATAACGTCTATTATGCGGTACAGGTCTTCAAGCGGCATGTCTTTTCCTTTAGCTTCAGCGTCAGCGTAGCACACGGGGCATTTCATGTTACAGCGGGTGGTTATCTCAATAAATGCGAGCGGAGATTTCCTCGCGATATGGTCCGCGCATTTAAAAATCCCTTCCCTGCACTTAGCCATGTTGCACTTATTGGGGCTCGCGTGTTCCAGAAGGCTCATCCTGTCCTGGAACATCACTGTATTGGAGGAAAGCATATCCGTAACTATCCCGTGTTCGGGACAGGCCTTTTCCAGGAATACTCTGGAATCTTTCTCGTATATTTTCCCTTTTAAAGGTTTGGCACATGTCGGACAGATCGTTCTGACCTCTCTGTTAAGCATGTTCTTCTACCCCTCTTGTTATATCTCTGTCTTTTTCAAGGCCCTTACTATATCCC
>JBDRAX010000149.1:0-8204 GCA_043823375.1 Candidatus Omnitrophota bacterium
CATAACTGCTTGTATCTACTGCGTTTTTGTGAAAAAATGAGCTTGACGTACTTCAGTACGCCTTCACTCATTTTTTCACTCAGGCCTTGTATCTACAAACATTTATGCTTTCTCACTACGACTGTTTGTGAGAAATGCGGGTTAAGCCGCGCGATCCGTGAACATGAAATATGCTTCTAATTCTTGCCACGCGCCTTATTCCTCGCCTGGTTCACAAGGATATGCACCTGTCTGTACATATATTCACAGTGCGCCACTTCCTTGTCAACATTTCTATTTAATTCCAAACCCGCGTTTTTATACAGATACGCGGCCTTTAAAAAATAATCTTCAGCGTGTTCAAACATCTTCTGGGCCAGGCCCGGCCTTCCGCGCATTTCACGCAGGCCCTTTTCCGTATAGTCTTCACCCTTGTCGTAACTTTCAAGAGCGTCCGCGAAATCAGGGTCATCCCGCAGATAATACTCACTTTCCTGTTCCTGCTCCGCCAGGCATATCCTGCCGCCGCAAACGAAAGAGATCATAACCATAACACAAAAGATAAACCTGAAGACCTTCATTTTATCTCCTCCTTATGATTCGGCCCGGAATAACCGGAATATGCTCTATGGCCATGAACCTTCAGCGGCATGATCCCCTGCCGAGGTCACGCCTTAACAAGTTCAGCTATGGTTTCTATGTGTTTTGTCCTTGGGAACATATCAAAAGGCTTGACCCTGCCGATCTTCCATCTTCCGCCAGACATGATCACGTTAATATCCCGCGCCAGACGGGCAGGATCGCATGAAATATAGTATATACCGCTGATATCCGCGCTCTCCGAAATATTTTCCAGGAATTTTTTTTCCATTCCGGCGCGCGGAGGATCAAGAAGCAGGATATTATTCCCGCCTTTTTTACGCGCGAAAAGCTCCGGGAACTCTTTCTCCGCTTCTTTCATATAGAACTGCGGGCTCCCGGGAGACGCTTGTTTTCTTAACGTCGTTTTCGCGCAGTCAATAGCTACCCTGCTGGAATCGATCCCTATACGCCGGCTGAAACCGCCGGAAAGCAGAAAAGTAAAAAAACCGGCGCCGCAGTATAGATCGAAAAGCACCGTATCACGCGCGGCATCCCCGATCCATTCATCAAGAGTAGCAACAAGTTCTTCAGCGATAAAACGGTTGGCCTGGGAAAAAGCCTTTGGAGACATGAAAAGTTCAACTCCCCTGTATATGTCGGGAAAAAACCTGTCCCCGAACCGGTCCGACACCCAGACCTTCCCCGCGCGGTCCGATTTTACCGTCACATCAGGCTTCGTACCGGACTCATGTATCAGGGGAAGTTCCCTATTTATACTTTCCTCCGCGAGAGGGCAATTATCTATCCTTACCACAGTACGGTTATCCAAAGCGTAAAATCCATAACCGTCACCGCCCTTATGCAGAGTAATACTCGTCCTGTAATTATAGAATTTGTCGGACCCCGTAATATCTCCGCATTCTATGTCCCCCACTTTACCTATCCGACGCATAATATCCAGTATCTGCTCTTTTTTATAAAAAAGCTCCTTTTCATAAGAAATATGCTGAAGCTGACACCCTCCGCAAACTGCATAATGCGGACAGACAGGCTCTACTCTGTCACCGGAAGGCTCCAGTATTTCCAGAGTTTTACCCTGCGTATAGTTATGTGTCTCTTTTTTAACCTCAAAAACAACTTTCTCTCCCGGCAAGGCCCCTGAAACAAAACAGATCTTGCCGTCAAGCTTTCCGATACCGTCCCCTCCGAAAGCCAGAGAATATATTTCCGCCGTTAATTGTTTATTTGCCATAATAATACAAAACAGGTCTTCCCTTAATTTTCATACAATACAAAAAAAGGGTTCCGTCTCCCTACTGTAAAAATTCGTTATTATTATTTTCCTTTATACCCTTCACTCAGGCCTTCTTTATAGCCGTCAGTATATCCTTTTTTGTATCCTTCCGCGTAGCCGGCTTCATACCCGTCAGAATAGGCAGGCCCCTGGACCGGCTGGTACGCCGGCTGCTGATATTGCTGTTGCTGGTATTGTTGCTGCTGATATTGCTGCTGGGAAGAACTTGTATCATTTTTTTCGGTCATTGAATCAAGAAGAGCTCCGCCAATGATATTTACGCCTGCTCCGGCAAGAGCGCCTTTCCAGAGATCCCCGCCCTTAGCTCCGGAGGCCGCTCCTCCGATAGCACCCGCGCCGGCGCCAAGAAGGCCCGACTTCAAGAGGTCACTGGAGTTTCTGTCCGCGAAACTGCTGTCTGACTGTACAAACGCCATAGAAAAGAACAATATAAAACATATTATTATCCTAACTGTCATTTCCCCCTCCTTAGAAACTTATACCTGAACCTGAAACAAAACACTATAAAGCTGATTTGCAAATCATATTATCACATTCTCCGCGGCAGGACAACCGTAATTTCGCGAGTAAAATAAGAAGGATTTTGAGCGAAACGGCCTTATTCCTTTGCATGCCCCTCCCGCAGAGAGTACCCCTGGGCAGTTCCTCTGGCCTCTAATTCGTTCTCTATGCCGTTAATAACTGAAAACTTGTCATTCATCCACTTCGGAGCGATCAGTAATTCATCCCTGGCGTCAGAGGCGAGCCGGAAGATCACACAATCTTTCCGTGTATTCTCAAGAAAATCACAGGCAAGGCCGATATACTCTTCCATTTCAAGGATCTTTATCCCGCCCGCCCTGTACATCTTTTCAAGTTCCGTGTTCAGCATTACATGCAGCGTGTGAAGTTTGATCCCTGAAACAGGGAGTTTCGATATCTCTCTGGCCGTCGCTATCATGTCTTGCCTGTTTTCCCCAGGTAACCCGAGGATAATATGCGCCGCCGCTTTTATGCCTTTTGATACTGTCTTTTTTACGGCATCAGCCGATTCCGCGAACGTATGCCCGCGGTTAATAATTTTGAGCGTCCTGTCATGCGCCGTCTGAACGCCATATTCGATCCATACTTCATACCTCCGGGTATAGGACGCTATAAGGTCAAGTTTGCTTTCATCCACGCAATCCGGGCGCGTTGATATATAAAGCGCCACTATTTCGGGATAACCGGTTATCACATCATACGCGGTCTTCAGGGCCTCAAGATCCCCGTATGTATTCGTAGCGTTCTGAAAATACGCTATGAATTTAGCGGCCTTTTTCTTATCCCTGATCTCTTTTATGGACTTCTCTATCTGCTCCGCGAGAGAAAGCGCTGAAGCGGCGTATCTGCTGAAACCTGCCTCATTACAGAAAATACATCCTCCGCCCCCGCCGGGCCTGTCTTTATTCGGGCAGGAAAATCCGGCAGACAGGCTGACGCGCCACACCTTTGTCCCGTATCTGTCCTTAAGATAATTACTGAATGAATAATACCGCATATATATTCCTCCGGCGAACCCGGCAGCACCGCGCTTTCTATAAACCGGCCTTTCTTCTTCTGCCGGCTTCAAGTTTCACCATTAACACGGATATAGCGGCCGGCGTGACCCCTGATATCCTTGAAGCCTGCCCGAGAGATACAGGCGCTCTGGCGGCGAGTTTTTCTTTCACTTCATTGGATAGCCCCGGGATATCCGAATAATCAAAATCACCGGGTATCCTTATTTTTTCAAGGTCCGAAAACTTCCTTATTTTAGCCAGTTCCCGTTCGATATATCCGGAATATTTTATGCCGACTTCTATCCTGACTTTTTCATAGTAATCAAAGTCCCGGGGAAATTCTTCAAGGCGTAAGACATCATCATATCCCACATCCGGCCTTTTCAGGAACCGGGCAAGTGTGATCCTGCCAGGTAATGGCGCCAGCCCTCTTTTTTCAAGGAGTTCATCCGTTTTTTCGCATGGAGCTATCTTAACCGTGTTCAGGCGTTTTATTTCTTCCTCCACCCTCGCGTCCCTTTCCCGCGCCATTTCCAGTTCTTCCCTCTTCACAAGGCCGAGTTCATAGCCGATATGGGAAAGCCTCGTATCAGCGTTATCCTCGCGTATGAGTATCCGGTACTCGACACGCGAAGTGAACATCCTGTAAGGCTCTTTTGTTCCTTTGGTAACAAGGTCATCTATAAGGACCCCTATATAAGCCCGGGATCTGTCCAGTATGACCGGGGGTTCTTTTTTCACTTTTCTCGCCGCGTTTATCCCTGCCATAAGCCCCAGCGCCGCGGCCTCCTCGTATCCGGTAGTGCCGTTTATCTGCCCGGCGAAAAACAGGCCGGATATCAGTTTTGTCTCCAGAGTGGCGTAGAGCTGGAGAGGGTCCAGGTAATCATATTCGATCCCGTACGCCGGTATATTTATCTTTACGTTTTCAAGCCCTTTCACACTGCGTATCATTTTTTCCTGGGTTTTCAGCGGAAGGCTGGTTGAAATGCCGTTAGGATAGTACTGGTCCGTATCAAGGCCCTCAGGCTCAAGAAAAACAACATGCGAATCCCTGTGCGGGAACCTTATTACCTTGTCTTCAATGGAGGGGCAATAACGTACCCCGGTTGATCTGATCTTTCCCGAGTAAAGCGGAGATTCGCCGAGGCCTTCACGTATTATACGGTGCGTATTTTCATTGGTCCTGGTAAGATAGCATGGCACCTGAGGGAGAGTGACCGTTTCAGTCGAAAATGAAAAAGGTATGATCTTTTCATCCCCATCCTGTTTATCAAGAACTGAAAAATCTATGGTTTTACCGTCCAGCCGGGCCGGCGTTCCCGTTTTGAAAGAGCTGACCCGGAACCCGAGAGAAGAAAGGTTTTCAGACAGGCCATGAGACGCGCGTTCTCCGAACCGCCCGCCGGAAAAGTGTTCCATGCCGATATGGATAATACCGTTCATGAACGTGCCGGTGGTAAGCACGACTTCAGGCGCTTCAAATATCTCTCCGCCGGAAGCGCGTATCCCGGCGCACGCCTTGCCGGAGACAATGATCTCCACTGCCTCCCCTTCGAAAATAACAAGATTATCGCGGCCAGTAAGGCGGTCTTTCATATACGCGTTGTAAAGTTTACGGTCGATCTGCGCTCTTGAAGACCTCGCGGCATAGCCTTTCGAAGAATTAAGCACGCGGAACTGGATACCGCACGCGTCCGCCGCGCGGCCCATGCACCCTCCCAGCGCGTCGATCTCCTTGACAAGCTGGCCCTTTCCCACTCCGCCTATGGAAGGGTTACAGGACATATGCCCTATGGTATCTTTACTGAAAGTGACCAGTAAGGTCCGCGCTCCCATCCCGCTCGCGGCCAGAGCCGCTTCACATCCGGCGTGCCCGCCTCCGGCTACTATCACGTCAAATTTTTCCGCCATATTCCCCGCTCCGTCAAAAGCCGCTCCCGGCCGCGTTTTACATTCAGCCATCTCATCCTCCCCGGGATCAGCGTCCGTATTGTCAAAAATTCAACCACAGAGTTCACAGAGGCTCTTAAATTAGATAAATCAGGCAAAAATATATACCCTCCGCCCCCTTCTTTCATTGATACGCGCCCGTAGGGGCACATGCAATGCTGAGTAAATTCCTGATATTTCCGTTCTCTCCGCTGAAACAATTCCGGGAATTCTCAGCGGGTAGGGGCGAATAATCATTCGCCCTTAAGGGTAATCCATTATCATTTATTGATAATTACTAAGGGCTAAAAATTTTTCGCCCCTACAAAGACAAATATCCTCTGGGCGTTGTATTTCTACCAGGCCGTACACATCGGTCCGTCTCTACTTGTGGGTAACGCTCAGCATGCAATGTGCCCCTGCGCGAATAGCCAACAGGAAAATTTCAATGCCGCGGGGACCGCTCAGTATTCCGCGGCTTCGTCGCATACAACCATTGCCGTAGTCGACTGCTCCGGCACCATCTGATACCCCTCGGTCAATTTTACCCCCAGCAGTTTTTCCGCGTCGAGCAGCCTGAATATCTTTTTCTGGTCTTCGAGGTTCCTCCACAGCGGATATCCGGGGCTGTACCGTTTCCCCTGGCCTTCTTTAAGCCCGAGTTCCTTCCTGATAAGATCATGTATATACGCGGCCAGAGCTTCAGCCAGATACACGCTCAAGCCGTGGACAAAGAACGCGCGGGTAAATTCTTTTCTTTCATTGAGCGCGCTTATGGCTTTATTGATCTTATCCCCGGCTGTAACAGCCTGAAAAACGACAATATCCGGGTCTTCCCGGCTCCCCGAAAAATAATCAGCCAGAGAGACACTGCCCGCGCCGGGCGAACGGGGAAAATTTATAACCTCTCTCACACCGCCGGATTCATCCAGTATTTCCATATCTTCTCCGGAAACACCGCACGGAAAATATCCATATACCGCTTTCAGGTCAAGCCAGGCTTTTCTTATGGCTTCATCCTTAAGTTCTCTGAGAAGAGGTTTATATTCCTCCTCTATTATTCTGTCCTTTTCTTTTCTGTCCTTAAGTTTAACTCCCCAGGCGAGCTCAAAAAGCAGACGCTCATCCAGATATTTAAAGACCTCATCCACGGGTATATTAACCAGCGGCCGGACACCGTAAAAAGGGGCGCGCGCGGCTTTACTGTTTTTTTTAACGTTTTTTCCCGTCACCCCTCCGCCTCCCGGAACGCCTTTTCCCGCGGGGCAAGGGCTTATTTCATTAAAACGCCCGAAATATTCATCCATGCTCTTTTTCTTAAGCGAAGGGTCTGAAACAGCCCGCATTATTTTGAGCCCGGCAAAGGCGTCCTTAGCGTAAAAAACTCCGCCCCTGTATACGCTCCCGTCTTTCACGACCGATATATCTTTAGCGAAATTCTCATTGACCGGCGCCCCTCCCACCAGGACAGGATGATCCAGGCCCGCTTCATGCATGCTCTGCACGCACTCCTTCATGTGCCGGGCCGTAGACACCAGAAGAGCGCTTAATCCTACGGCGTCCACCTTATTCCTGACGGCTGACTCAACTATCTTTTCGACAGGCACCTGTTTACCGAGGTCTATAACGGTAAACCCGTTATTCTCGAGGATCATTTTCACGAGGTTCTTGCCTATATCGTGCACATCCCCGAAAACCGTGGCAAGGAGAACCTTTTTTTTACCGGAAGAACTTTTATCCGCGGGAAGGAACTTTTCCAGATGTTCTATGGCCTTTCTCATGACTTCCGCGGACTGGAGCACATAAGGCAGAACCATCTCCCCGGAATCAAGTTTATCCCCCACTTCTTTCATCGCGTCCATCAGAAAAGAATTTATAATATCCCGCGCGGAATATTTCTGAAGCGCCTCATCCACCAGAGGCACTATTTTAACCTTATCTCTTTCGAATACGCACCTTTTGAGCTTTTCACCCGCGCTGAGCTCTTCCGAAGCCTCCGCGGCCGCTTTTTTAACTTTTTCCCCGGACTTGCGCGTAAAAAACTCAACGAAATTATCCAGAGCGCCGGCATGCCTGTCAAAAATAAGGTCCTCGGATAATTTAAGTTCCTCATCCGTGATAAAGCCCGCGTTAAGCGTATCAGCCGGATTGATGATCGCGAGATCGAGCCCCGCCCGGACCGCATGGCCGAGAAACACCGCGTTCAATACTTTCCTCGCCGGAAGAGGCAGGCCGAATGAAACATTACTCACCCCGAGTACCGTAAGGACTCCGGGGAATCTGTTTTTCAGTTCCTTTATACCTTCATAAGTATTTACCGCGGACCGGGCGTATTCCTTCTCTCCAGTGCCGAGGGTAAAAGTCAGAAGATCGAAAATAAGGCGGTACGGCTCGAGCTTATACTCTTCTACCGCAATCCGGTAAAGGCGTTCCGCGATATTTATTTTGCGTTCCACGGTTTTAGCCATGCCTTCTTCGTCTATCACGAGGTTCACGACAAAACCGCCGTGCTCCCTCGCGAGGGCGAATACGGCGCGGGCCTTTACCCCTCCGTCTTCAAGATTGACCGAATTGATAAAAGCCGTCCCCGGATAATTCTCAAGGGCGGCCTTTATTACCTCCGGATCTGTCGAGTCGATCATTAAAGGAAGCGGCACACTTTCCGCGAGATTCTTAAAGATAATAACAGCGTCCCTTTTCTCCGTATCCCTTTCAGTGAGCACGGCGCACACGTCCAGTACATCCGCCCCGAGCCTGTACTGCTGTTTACCGAGTTCGATAATACCGTCATAATCGCCGGATTTCAGCATATCCTTCATCTTACGCGATCCCTGGGTATTTATCCTCTCTCCCACTTTTACAGGGCGCTTCACATC
>JBDRAX010000150.1:0-9335 GCA_043823375.1 Candidatus Omnitrophota bacterium
CTTCTCTTTTTAAACCCATAGTTTTACCAATATTTGTATGCGTTATTGATTCTTTGTCAACTTAAGATACCATTTTCGGGTGACATTGTCAACTTAATATCTGACTTTTTTCAATTTATTAATTAACGATTGTCAACTTAGATTAGCCCGGGACGGTTCTAATTTTAAAGTCAAACCTGTCCCCGCCGGAGGTATCGCGAAAACGAACAGACGGGCTTTGGTTGGCGGGTGGTTTTGGGAGTGGCTTGATATACCGCGCTCGGGGCGGGTATTATGCTCTGGTATAGACTTCGCGGAGCTGGAGGCCGTAATACTCGGTCAGTTCTTTTTTGAGGTCCGCGGGGCGCGCGGCCGGGAGGAAAATGTACCACGCGCCTTTTTGTCTTTGGAGCCCGGGGATATAATACTCAACACTGCAGGTTTCCCTTGAAATAAGCAGATTTACAAGTACTTCATACTGGCTTAAACTTGTGAACGCGCCGGGAGAAATATCTATCTGCAGGATACCCTGCCGGGCGGAAACATCGTCATATTCAAGCCCGGGAGTAAGGCTTCGTATCCCGGAATTAGAAACTGAAGCGCCGGCGCAGGTGTTTTTGAGGCGCTCTAAAATCCCGGATGCGGCGTATTTCCCGGAGCTTTCCAGTATTTCCATGTCATCTTCAGGTATAACCCCTTCCAGCATCCATAGATCCATTATTTTTCTTTTGAACTTTTCTTTTTCCTCTTTCGAGGTAACTCCTTCGGGCGCGACAATAAAAAATTTGTCCCTGTACGGATCAGCCGCGTTATTTACTTTGAGAAAAGCGCGCCTCTTCATTATTTCAAGCCCGGGGGGGACGATATCAGGGGAACCGCCTGATCCGATATCTTTCCAGTCAGCGAAATGCGCGAGATAGCGCGAGGCAGTATCCTCTCTGACATCTTCAAGATACTCAACCTTTGAATTACGCGAGGAAGGCTGGCCATAAAAATCCGTGAAAGCGTATTCTATCCTTATCTGGCGGAGGCTCTTTTCATTCAGCCTGTAAGACCTGTTAAAAGGCATGGTCTGTATAAGCACGCCCATAATATTTTTCATGGCCTCGATATTTTTTACCGCGGTAAGTTTTTCTTCGGTAAGCCCGCCGGAGGCAGGGTCGAGAAGCGCGGAAATATCATTTTTGACTTTTATGGAAAAATCCAGGATCAATTCTCTGATCGCGCCTGCCCCCGCGCCCTGACTGCCGGGGCTCTCTTCAAAAACATCTTCGTTTATCATCACGCTCACGCCTTTCGCGCCCCGGGTTTTACGCGCGAGAGAGCTGAGCGCTTCATCCGCTCTGTCAGCCCCCTGCTCCACGCGTATTATAGCGCTGACACCGGGAATATTTTCAAGGCTGTCAATTTCCTCCGGGGTAAGCCTGTCATAGATCACTGCCGGAAGGCCCGCCGTTATATTGACCGCTTTATCCCCGCTTCTCCGCTCAAAAGCTATACGCTCCTGGAACTTTTTGTCATCATGGCTGAGGCTTACGCCCCGGCCGGAAGATGTTTTTCCCGCCCTCGCGAGGATATCAGCGAGCCTTTCATCCACAACAACCTGCCCATCCCGGCCAACGGCGAGAAGATCTTTTATCGCGCCGACGGCTGTTACACTTACTTCTTCTTTACCGCTTTTAAACCCGCGCCATACGGATCCGTTATAAAAACCCAGTGTCTCTCTGAAATTTTCCGCGCGGGATAAACGTTTGTCTCGCGCCCGGCGCTTATAGTTCGCCCGTATAAACGCGTCAGAAGATATAAGCAGAGCTGACAACAATTTTATTTTTTCCGCCTTTATACGCGAGATTTTTCCGGAGCGCGCCATATCAGCCAGTTCAAGGCCGAGTCCGGAAAAATCGTAAAAATATTTTACCAGAAGCCCAAGTTCCGGCGGAAAACCGATATCGCTGGCGGCAAGCATTTCAAGCTCCATGCCCGATGAGGCGCCGCTGTCATTCTCATCATAACCGAGGGCAAGGACTCCGGCGGTTTTTTTGAGGAGCTCAATGTCCGCCACATCCAGCTCCCGGCCTTTTTCTTTAAGCCTTTCCGCGACGAGGACAGCCATATCCGTTAAAAGAGGGGAATAATCCCGCGCGTCTACGGACGTGTTCTCCAAAAGATCGTCAAAACGGCTCTCTCCTTCTCGTGTCATTATACCGCAGATAAAATTTTCTTCGTCTTCTTCCCCGCCTCCTTCGTCCTCGCTTCCGGGCGGCATATAAAATGGACGCTCCGCCAGCCACGCCATCCCTTCTTTTTCCATCAGCGCCACGCGCGTAAAAAGATCGCTCGGATACGCAAGTTCGTCCTGTATCCTTTTCTTCACGGTCCGGTACATCTTTTCAGCGATCCTGGAAACAGGCACGCGTGACAAGCGCCCCGCGCCGGTTATCAGCAGTTTTACGTCCCGCGCTTTTTTCCCGTAAGCGCCCCGCGTGTATTCCTCCAACTCCCGCGGGGTCATACGCCTGAACAATTCTTCCAGGTACCCTATTTTGAGCTTCTCAGGCTCTACTTCTCTCTGCACGTTAAGAGCGAGATATTTTTTAAAGGAAAACTCATTTTCCGGATTTATCCTGCAAAGCCTCGCGGCCCTTGACGAGACAAGGAAAAGATGTTTGCCGCGCGGCGAGACATGCTCCGATTCATGGACAAAGATATTGGCCTCGATCTCAATGTCAGTCATTTCCATAAGTTTGCCGTAATTCGCCATAAGGCATAGCGGTTCCCCTGTTTTAAACCTGTCGCATACGACATAAAACGCCGGCAGGTTGAGGTCCTGCGACCGGCGCGGTGTATTAAAAACAAGGCCCCGGGCCGAAGCGAAATATTCCCTGAACCTTACCACGCGGTCCAGGAGAAAGCTGTTATCCCCGGCGTGGAGCTTCGCGATAAAATTGTCGATCCGGGAAAGGATCTTTTCCTTAGCTCGCGCGCCGGCTCCGGAAACGTCAGCGTTCTCCCGTACCGCTTCCTCCCGCCTCTGTTCATTAAAATACAGGGCAAAATCCCCGAAATCGAACGCCGCCAGATCCATCGTGGACAAGCTGGCCCGTCCGGAAGGTATTAATGTGAGGGTGCGGGTTTCCCTGTCCCACTCCGTCCTTATTCTGTTCTCCGCGGAAATCGCGTCCGGGGCTATAACAATATTGACACCGTCCAATTCGCCGCAGTACATGGTAAATATCCGCCTTATTGTTTTTTCGTGTTCAGGGGATATTTCACCTTTAATCTTTACTCCCTGCCAGATATCAGGCGTCAAATCTTCGACGGACGGCGCGTATAGAGCGACAGGGGCCAAAGGCCGCCGGGGCCGGGCGGCTTTACCTCCGTATTCCAGAGCGTAGACATTTTCGAGCTGTAAAGCTTTGAGATCAAGCCTTTCAGCCTCCCGGTTGATCCTGCCCATATTTTCGAGCAGATACAGTTTTACTGTTTTAATATTCAACGGGCGGCCCGCGATAACCGAAAGAAGTGTCTTGCCGCCGCCGGGCAAAGCGGCATATTTCATTATGTGATCGATCAAAAGGCGCGACGCGCCTTTTGAAGAACTTTCCTCCCTCGCCTTTTTAAGCGCCCCCGCCCAGACGTCGGCGTCAAAAGGGCAGATCTCGAACTCGCCGGCCTTTGCCTGAGCGGGCATAAGCGCTTCAACCGCGGCGCGGCATTGTTCAAGCAGGTCTTCTTCACGCGCGGCCTCGCCCGTCCGGCCCGGCTCATCGTAAAAAGAGCTCCGGGCTGAACCCGCGGCCCATACAAGAGCCAGTCCGCCAAGCACGTTGTTTAAACTCCCGCCGGAGCGCGAGTTAAGGCCCTGGACTATATCAGGAAACGCTTTTTTAGCGTCAGACAACCTTTTAACCGCCTCGAACATGACCATATCGGGCAAATGTCTGGGCTTTATGGTAAATTCATCAAGTATATTTTTAAGTACCCTTACCGCGCTCGCGGAGTAAGACGTTGTCTTTACCGATACCCCGGACGAGGCGCCTTTCCCTGTGAGGCTTACTGTTTCCGGGGTCACGCGATAGACGTTGTCTCTGATACGGACTTCACACTCTCCCTCGCTTATATATAAAGTTTTTATTTCCTCCAGACATTTCTCAAGTTCATCGGGCCGCGGCGCGCCTGGCGACACGCGTTTTCTTCTTTCAGGGGAAAGGCCCTCATAATCTTTTCTGTAAAGCGCGGCCCAGTTCCTAAGCTCCGCCGGGGTGTCCACGGATCCTAAAACACACTGGCCTGCCGCGAAAGCCAGCATCTCTTCAAACGCCGCGGCATCTCCTGACTCGAAAAACGCCTTTAGCGCGAGATCCCACGAGCCGGAAGAAACCAGTTCTCTGTAAGGCCCGGTTTTTCTGGTAAGTACGGCCACATAAGGCCGCGGCTTGTCATTAAGGAATTTAGGCATAAGCACAAGATATGACAGCCCCCGGCTCTTCATCAGTTCCGTAAGCCCGGGGGAATGATGCCCTCCCGAAATAAGGGCCGCGGCATGCTTACCCTCTCTTTTCATGGCTGAAACGGTATTGGCCAGCATCGCGTGATCGCGCTGGCCCGCCAGATCATAGAACCTGAGCGCCTTCACGGCCGCATACGCGATACTCCCGGGAAATTCCGCTTTTACAATGCCCATGTTCGCCCTTAAATACAAAAGATCGCTCTCAGTGAGCTCTATCCTGAATAAAGATATCAGAAGTTCCGCGAGCCTTACGGAACGGTACAGGCTTCTTTCCTCGTTCGATGAAAACAGGCGTTCAAGGATATCATCTTCCACGGCGCTTAACTCATCCTGAAGTTTGATAATGTTAAGGCCGCGGTAACCGCCCGCGTATTCGGTGAATTTAAGAAGCTCCGGAAAACCGCCAGGCTGGATGCCTCTTTTTTCCGCGTAAGACAACAGCCATTCATGGTATTCATACTGGTCAATCCTGCCTTTCTCAAAAGCCAGGGATTTAACTATGATCTCCTCCAGATCCTCTTTGCCGGCGTTACGCGTAAGTTCGCTCAGAAGCTCTTTTCTCTCCTCCGTCGAGCCCGTAAAATCAATATCCCGCTCAAGAGAAAGAGAATCCGCGAATTTTCTGATATTCCCGTATTTTGTCTCGTCTATCCCCGCCTTAGCGCACATCACGCGGAGAAACTCCCAGTATACGTCAAAACTGATCCTGTTCTGCCTGTGAAGCCTGGCTTTATATACCAGGCGGTTAAGGCCTTCAGAAAAAACCGCTTCCTCCTTTTCCACAAGCCGCGCGTAAATTTCCCTTAAAATAGCTATATTTTTCCCGTTTTTAGCGTGTATTTCCCTGAAAGACTCCAGATTCTGGACATAAAGTGGATTATCCTCTACGCCATAGAGCGCTATGTCCTGATCCGTTGTCGCGGCAAAAAACTCTCCGGCCGATATTTTTCCTTCTTTCATAAGGTATTCAGCGGTCTTTCGCCTTATCGGGCGGACAGGAAAACTTTTAAGGATAGAAGTATCTATATAACCCGCGCCCCCTTCTATAGCGACTATTCTTACGTCATAGTTATCAAGAAGGTCTTTCAGGATATTCACTATCGAATACTGGGCGGACAGAGAAGAATGGCAGTCCTGTATGCTTATTATTGTATCCCCGGTGGTATTGACATTGAATTCATCGGTCTGGGCAAATTTATCCGCGATCTTTCCGCCATTAGAAACATCTGCCAGCAAAACGCTCTCCTGCCCTTTTTCACCCGCTGTTCTAACAAGCTCCGCGACGCCACCGGCGGATGAGAGGATCTGCTGCTGAAAAAATACAGCCGCGATCATGAGCGAAATATATTTAAGCGCCTGTTTACCGTTAAACATGCCCCCCGGCTTTCAACACTAAATATTTGAATAAATCGGCCTCAAAATTTTAAAGACAAAATATCTTACTTTTTCTTATAATAAAAATCATTATAATATAAACTCTGTATGTTTTCAAGAAAAATCAGGTTCGCCTTTAACCGGGACGGTTCTAAATTTAAAGTCAAACCTGTCCCCGAAATTATGCTTAGAACTGTCCCCTCCTGAGATATCAAAAAAAACGAACAGACGAACTTTGGTTGGCGGGTAGTTTTGGGAGTGGCTTGATATGCCGCGTTCGCGTAAGGCAGTGCGTACCGGTTCTGAAAAGAGAATTTTGAATTTACCGTTTTGTCTGCTGTTTTGTTTTGGGAATTGTGTTAAAGGTTCGGGCATTCCCACTAAAACCGGTACGTTGCTTAGTTGCGGGGCTCGGGTGAATAAGTTCGGCTTTTCTCGGCAAGGGGTGGGATCTGGATACTGTTCGTCCGCGGAAAAAAAGATACAATAGAATTTCTCAAGAAAGCATACCTTTTTTTATACTGAAAAAATATTATCCAAGGCAGTACAGCGTCGAAAACCAGTTTATATTCACACAATTTACCTCTGACGCGTTAAAAACAAATGTACACGCTTATTCCCTCCCGCGTTTCTCACAAACGGTCGTTGTGAGAAACGCGGGCTAACGGACAACAAGACAAAACAGGGACAATTGGAATATCGGACCGCGCGGGCTGATACGGCAAAGCTGACCCGAAACATGATGAACCGCCTATTTGGCGTCTATGATACAGTCTAAACGGAAAGTCCGCTGGGATTTTCTCAACTGGCAGTAGGCGATTATATAAGATTCGTCTATACGGATCGGCAGGATACTGCGGTTTGTCGTTATCTCATTCCATAACGACTTGTACGTTATATTCAGCGTCATGCCTTTTTTTATCGCGTCCCTTATTACGGACAGAACCGATTCATCAGCCGCGGGTTCTTTTTTCGAAGTATAAACGCCGGAGATATCTTCCACCTTTTTCACTCCCCGCATCTTGAGAAGCCCCAGTTCTTTCTCGAATACCGACCAGGTAGTCAAAACATCCGCCATGGCCCGGTGCTTTGTATCAACGGATATCTCCAGGAACTCCGCGATATTCGCGAGGTTATACTTTCCAGCGCCCGCGAAAAGTTTTCTCGCGAGGATAAGCGCGTCGATAAACCTCATCCCTTCAAGTTCGCGCCCGTTATCTTCAAGTTCCGCCTGCAGAAAACCGAGGTCAAACCCGGCGTTATACGCCACAAGGACAGACCCTTTGATAAATTCCACGAAATCCGGCAGTATATCGCCCGCGTGGGGTTGCCCGCATACCATTTCCCTGGTGATCCTATTAACCCTGAACGCCCCGTAAGATATGGGCCGCACCGGGTCGACAAGGGAATGGAACGTGCTTTTCCGCCCGCCCGGATCCACGCGCAGGGCTCCGATCTCGCATATTTTATCCCCGCTCGCGGGATACAGTCCTGTAGTCTCAAGATCAAATACGGTAAAACTTGTTTCACTCAGCTTCATTATGCCTTTCCGAAAACCTTCTTCCCTCCGGAGCGCCTCCTACCCGCGGAAAGATCGAATTTAATATATCATTTTACCACAAAAACGTTTTCTCTCAACCTCGAATATAATTCTTTTCTGAATTTTTCTATCTGGGCCGGAGTATACCCCATGGACTTAAAAACAGACAGCACGTGGTTTGTCCCGAAATCCCCGCGTCCTATGCTGTCTTCCGTTTTTTTAAACCTGACCAGAAAGCCGTAAAGATCCTCTTTCCCGAAAACGGAAATAAACGCGCTTAAAAATTCCCTGCCGAAGACATGATGGGTTATTCCAACATAACCCCTTATGGCAGAAGCCTTTAGGACGGTTTCTTCTCCCCACACGCCGGCATCGAAATCCAACTGTGACAACCCTTTAAAATTTTCCGCCTGTTCCGCCGAAATAACGCTCATACTGTAGTAAGGCGCCGCCGCGCCCGGCTCGTCATAATTTTCACCTGCTATATAATCAGCGAACCCTTCTTCAATATATTTCCCACGCGGGTCCTCGATATTTCCCACGGCTATCAGGAAAAGCCCGTGCCCTGTCTCGTGCAGTAAAATGATCCTCTCCTCCTGAGAGAAAGGCTCCTTACCAGCGCCATACGGCAGAAAATTCGCGAAGATATTGGAGGTCCTTCTGTCTGAATAACTTACATGAAAAGGGTATCCGGGTTTCGTACTTCCGAATGTCACGCTGAACCGAAAAAGCGCGGGATAAAAACCGAAAACACCGGCAAACCTGTCAAATGCCTGATCATATATCCGGATTATCTCCCTTACCAGCTTCTCTCTCTGCCTCATGTTTATCTCTTCGAAAAAGATATCCGGCAGATTTATGCTGTAAAAATTGTCTCTGTAATTAAATTTCAGAAAATAGTATCCGGTTTCTTCCTTCATCCTGCCTTCATGGCTGGTCGGCTCCGCCTGCCTCGAAATATACACGTTTACCGTTTCGCCCGCGATATTGTATGAATCGGACATGATATTCGTGTCTTCCGGGGAAAAAGCCGCCGCCCTCGGCAGGAAAACTGACATAAGAGCCGCTGAAACAAACACCGGGATAAAAATTTTTGCCGTTCTTTCTATCATTTTACGCTCTTTTACAGGCGTTTACCCTGACCTTTCTTCATGCTATGTTATAGGATATACCCTGTTATGTCAATTATCTTTCCGATCGGCGTGTCAAGCGGGCGGATACCCTCGGCGGAACGCGCTTAGCAAAACTTACGCTGACATAATTACCCGGGCCAGATCACGATACACGGGCAGGATGTATTTGCCTGCCGGTACAAATGACAATGTTTTCACCAGTATTCCGCACCGTTCTTCCGGAGAAGACGAGAGGAGTAAATTGATGAACGCTTCGGCCTCCGAGGCCGGTGAAGTATCCCCTCCGGCGGGAAAACGCGTTTCGAGTAAAACGGACAGTGCCTCATAAACCGCGCCGGATCTTTCTCCAAGCCTCATGGTAAGAAGCATCATAGCGTACAGATCTTTACGGTAAAGGCGTCTTTCATATCCTGTTATTTCCCTGTCCATACCGTTTGTATCTATCCTGATAAATTTTATAAGCGGGTATTTCTCTATAAGTTCACGGAGCTTTCCGTCCAGCCTCTCCCGGGTAACGCTGTCCATATCCATGTCCGGCAGGATCACAGCCGTTTTTTCCGTAATAGCCGTTTTTTCAAGAAAATCTTCCAGGCCTTTAAGCGTAAGCCCTCTTTCCCCTGCCCCGACCCGGGGCTCCCCTTTCTCTCCGACTATAGTCCCGTCATACGATCCAAGGCTGAAAATACCGGCGTACTTCTTTTTTTCTTCTCCGTACTCTTTGCTTTTCGCGCCGAACAAAATAGACGGGACAACTAAAGTATATCCCGCTTCCCTGAAGAAATATTCATAATTTATCCCG
>JBDRAX010000151.1:0-4346 GCA_043823375.1 Candidatus Omnitrophota bacterium
TGTCCTGCCCGCGAGCTTGTATGTGTTTACTTCCGTGTCCCCGTCGCTTATCGCGAAATATATCTTGCCGTAATCGTCTATTCCTAAATGATATGACGCTCCTATCGAATGATGCCCGTTTTTGTTCACTATTGTCCCGAACCTCGCGGGATTATCTACTTTTATCCACGCTGATATCGTATAATCCGAAAATCCTATATCAAGGCCTTCCGCGTCCTGCACTTTTACATAATCGTCTATCCCGTCAAATGTAAGCACTTCCTCAAGCGCGCTTTCGGTCTCCGACTCTTCTTCCGCTCTTTCACCCGCCTCGACTCGTGACTGGAAATATTCTATCTCCTGCTTCCGGCTTACATCACTTGCCTGCTGTATGGCTTCTTCACGGAATGTTTCAGGCGTCTGGCCCGGGACTGTTTCCTGCTTAAGCGCGTCAAGCGGGACGCTCACAGTCTCTCCGGCAAAGGCTATCTGGTTCCATGTGAAAACAATAGTTACAAGTACCGCGATTATTTTGTTTGCCGCTACTTTGATTATTTTATTCATTTTAGGCTACCCTTCGGCAATCCGCCCTATAAACTTTTTTCCTCGTCAAGACTTTGGATTTTAAAATTTTTATATTTCGATTGATTTTTATATGCTGAAAATATTTTTTAAGATCAACAATTAAAGTATACAACAAATCATTCTTTTAGTCAAATAACTTTTTTGTCTCTTATTTGGATGGTCTCTGATTTTAGTCCTTTATTCCCAGCACAGATATGTTTAGTGATATTCTACCGCAATATTGTTTTTTGTCAAATATTTTTTGATAATAAATCCCGAATAAGGTTGCCGATTTGTCAGTACAGTTCCTGCTTTATTTGAGCGTTGCGGCAAAACGGTTTCAATCTCCGGTAAGGACGAATGATTATTCGTTCTTATCTTCTGCTCCGAGAACTGTTATAACAGCGGGGGAAATTTCGAAAAACTCGTTCTACTCCCGTTCAATTCCGGGATTGGCTTAATATGGGTACCGCTCAGGGTTTTACGAGCAGAAACTCTCATTGAACTGCGAAAAAAAGATCAAATGCCGTGCCTTCATTTTAAAGGTGTCGGGAAAATAACCGTTTCTCAGGAATAATGTTTCGTTAAAAACTGCGCCGGACTTAAAACCTGCATTCCTTGACGCGTCTTTACCGCATAATGCTTCATATTGTCCGTAATAAGACATGTAACGCCACTCGCAAGCGCTACCTCCAAAAAGGGTTCATCGTTGCGATCAGGTAAGGAGTGATTCAGGGGTTTTGACACTGTAACATAACCAAACGCCTCTATCTGGTGCAGTAAGTCTCCTATATCATCTTTATCAAACCTGAATTTCGATCTGCAGAGTACTTCCCTGTATTCCGCAAGAATACGCCCGTCATAACAAAGCTCCAATTCGCCTGCAGCGGCCATCATCACAATGCGCCCCGGCGCTTTGAACGGGTTCAGAAGTCCCGAAACGATCACATTTGTGTCTATGACTACTCTCATCTCCTGTTGTGATCCTTCCTGGCTGAGTTGATCTCTCTGTTTATATCTTCAAGAGTCATACGATCCGCGCCGATCTCATACGCTTTCGCCTGCATAGAAGTTACCGCCGCCATTGCCCTTGCCCTGCGGATAAACTCTATAGATTCGTCCAGATTCTTCTCTGTAACCGACACAAAGATAGCAACAGGTTTGCCATTTGAAGTAAGCACCATCTCTTTCTCTTTGGGTAAATCCTTCTGGATCTGCGCGGATTTTGATCTGAAATCTCTAACAGTAACAAATTTCATCGCTCGCCTCCTTTTTCCTTACATTTATAGCATACACAATTGTCACTCAGTTGTCAACCATTGTTTTTGACGAATTATTACGTGTGTTTTTGCAAGTTACCCATTTTCCCCCTGATATGTACAACTACTGACACATATTTCTCCTTGGGGAATTCAAGATACACCGCGGGATTGATGAGGGTGACCTTCCTCTCCACCAGAAGCGTAAATGTTTAGCGGGGCGGACGTATGAAGGGCGAATAATCATTCGCCCTTCATACGAAATCCATTATCATTATTAATCAGGGCGAAAAATTTTTCGCCCCTACAAATACAAATATTTTTTGGAATTGGCATAAATGCGGGTAACGCTCAGGGCCATTGGGTGAGCGCTAAACATTTACCCAGAAGCTTACAGTTCCTCGTAAGGCATAAAGCCTGTGGAGTATGGTTTCCGCGCAGAGCCGCTTTCCACGTTCGTCTTATACCCGGTCACGCGATACGTCTTATATTACGCGAAGCGTTTCAGCAGAATGTTTTGCAGGGTGTTTGTGGTTTGTATGGTTTCGATTACAAGCGGGCATTTCTCGAGCGTGCCGAAAAGACGTTTCAGGATTTCTCGCAGGCTTTTACCTGTTGTGTTTATTATGATGTCGAAATGCCCACCCGTTGTCAGCTCTGTCATCAGTTCATCTTCATCGCGCGCGAGAACTATGTCTCCCTTAAATCCCGCCGCTGTTAAGCGCTGTATGCCTTCTTCCGGCTTACTGCCGTATACCAGAGCTCTCTTTCCTATTGACGCTACGTTCAGTTTTATTGAGTTTTCGGCCTGGAGTTGTGATACATGTTTTCTTATACTCTCGATTTCATTATAGCTGCTTAAGTATACTACATTTGATGCCGCCGTCTTTCCACTTTCACTCTGGCTATAAACAAGCATATCGGCTTTTTCCCTGTTTTTTCCGTATAGCGTATCCGAATCCGGCATCGCGAAAAACACCGGAAAACTGAAACCCGCCTTCTCGAATCTTGCCAGACTATCTTTTTCAGATATGTCTCTTTCGCTCATTGACGCCAGAACCGCCGCGTCACACACGATAAACTCAAATGAAAGGCCTTCTTCAGCGAATAATTCAGCCAGATACAGCGCCTCATCAATGTCTTTTACCTGCCACGAATAATAACCGTATTCCTTCATCGACCACAGGTAAGACCCCGGCGTCTTGTCGCCTTCTTCATATAAATCGCTGTATATAGAATAGAGTCCTCTTTCCGGAATGCCGTCATATATTAACATTGCCTGCTTTTTGTCAACCGGGTATTTCCCTGACTTCACCAGATTTCGCAAATATGATTTTCTGATCTGGAATGATACCTCTTCGGTTTTGTGAGCCATGTTTAGATAAATCATGTAATGCCTGCGCCCTGAAGCAAGAATCCTGTCTCTTAAAATTGATAAAATCTTTTCAGTCTCTTCAGGGAATTCAATTCGTAAAGTGCTTTCCAGTATATGAAGATTTTCCGTTAATTGTGTTTCTCTTGGGTCTAAATGACATAGTAAACCATTAGCGACAAATTCATTAAATACCGCCTCCCCATTATCAATCCTTCTTTTGAAATCTTCTTTTATGTCTGCCGTGTTAATGGATATAAGATCATCCGCGCCCCAGCCCATTACAGGTACCACCCTGTATTTTAGACGCCCCTCATACGTGCTCGACTCCAGAACTTCGCCTTTCGCAAGGCGTTCCATATCCTCTCCGCTTATCCCAAGGCACTTTTCTATTTCCATGCCTTCTGATATATCAACCTCCGCGCTCTGCAAAAACTCGCGCGCGGCTTTATTCAGGCTGTTAATCCGCCAGTCCGCGCCTGCCATCATTATGCCTGTCCCTATACTGTCGGTAAATCCTTCCAAACCCTTATCTTTTAAACAGGCTGTACCTTTTCCTCCCACATCCCTTCCCACTGTTTCTTTCACGGCAAACTCTCGATTCAGAAAATGTTCATTCAATGACACGAACCCCGAGATTCGCGCCCTGCCGAGAAGTATCTCTTCCTCTTCCGTGACACTCATTCCACGCGGCAGTACGCCTTCTTCTCCGGGATCGCCGTTCAGAAAATACGCGAGATATTTCATGTAGACCTCTTCGAATACTTCGCACTCTCTGCCCGTAAAACCCGATTTTTCAAAAAGAAGTTTTATCAGTGTCCCTGTGTCAATGCCGTCCTTAGAATACGGCATATATATCCCTTTATTTCCCGCGTGAGCCTTTTCAAGCCGCTTCCCTTCCTCTTCCTCGGTTATCATCATAAACCGGCCTGTCTCAACCATGGTAAGGAAATCTCTTAAAAGCACGGGTGAAACTGTACTTAGAAATGAACTTACTACTGTAAAAAGATACGGCGTATCCGCGGGCTTTACCTGTATGTATTTGCCTGCTTTTATGGCTTCCCTTATCCTTTTATCCTGCTCTTCTTCGCTTGTCATAGCGCGCTCTATGGTTACGCGCGTATGTTCGTCACGTTTACGTTTGAATAATTCTCTTATATAATCCTGGCCTT
>JBDRAX010000152.1:0-4974 GCA_043823375.1 Candidatus Omnitrophota bacterium
ATAGTGGAATGGAAGCAGAACATATCAGAAATACGGAGGTGAAGCCGCGCGATGTCCGCTACTATCCTGATAATAGATGACGATGAAGTGTTCCTGGATATAATGAAAGAAATTCTTGAGCCTGAAGGATTTAATGTTAAAACACTTTCCGATCCTACCAAAGCCGAAGATAATATCGAGAAATTCAAACCGGAACTTTTGATAATTGATATTTTTATGCCGGAACGGTCCGGATTTAATCTTATTGAGGATTTTCGGGAAAAAGGTTTATACCTTGATGTCCCGAAAATGTTTTTAACCTGCCTTGATGATGATGTTGAAAGAATGACAGCGAGCGCGTGCGGTGTTAATCTCTATATGACTAAACCTTTTAACCCTGAAGAACTTATCAGCCAGGTAAATAGTGCTTTGAAAGGTAAAAGAAAAATATCCAGATAAAATGTTGACCCGGGAGACCTATGCGGCACCATGGGAAGGTAGTGATCGCGGATGACAATGAGGAAATGTGCGACCTCGTAAGGGATATTTTTTCGGAAATGGGGTATGGCGTAGACGCGGTACATAACGGATATGAACTTTTGTCATATCTTAAAGAAAATACCCCGGCGGTAATTATCCTTGACCTGATGATGCCCCAGAAAGACGGATTATCCATATTGGGCACACTGAAACAGATTTCTCCATATTCACGCATAATCATATATACTGGTTATCATGAATATGAGAAAAGTATATACGCGAGAACAGCGGATAAATTCCTGGTAAAGGGCAGGAGCATTAAAGAACTGATTAACGCGGTAGAGGAGTTCGCGTAACCCGGGGCAGGCAGACGTATTTTACACCTTTATTGTTTTCTGCGGAAAACGTAAAATGCGGAAGTTATGCCCTTTTTAATTATCATGGATTTCAAAATTATATGCGCAGACAGCCATTCTAAAGCCAGATACGGCAAAATACAGACCTCTCATGGAGAAGTGTCTACGCCGCTATTTATGCCGGTAGCTACCCAGGCTACGGTAAAAGCCCTGCCGAACGAATTACTTCTTGATTGCGGTATTGAAATGATAATTTCCAACGCGTATCATCTTTATCTGCGCCCTGGAAAAGATATAATTGAAAAGGCGGGGGGGCTCCATGAATTTATGGGGTGGAGAAAAGGGATAACGACTGACAGCGGAGGCTTTCAGGTATTCAGCCTCGCGGAACTCAGAAAGATAAGAGAAGAAGGGGTCGAATTCAAATCTCATATAGACGGGTCAAAACATTTTTTTTCTCCTGAAAGCGTGATAGATCTACAGCTTGCGCTGGGAAGTGATATCATGATGCCTCTTGACGAATGCGTGCGGTATCCGGCTTCAAGGGATTATGTCGAAGACTCAGTTAATTTGACACTTAAATGGGCGGAACGGTCCAGAAAGAGATTCATTCAAAAACAGGCACAGGCCTTTCTTTTCGGGATCGTCCAGGGGAGTACATATCACGACTTGAGAAAAAAATGCGTGGAAGAACTCGCGGAAATGGAGATGGATGGATACGCGCTGGGAGGCATCGGCGTGGGCGAACCGGTTGAGCTGATAAATGAAATAACGGATTACACGGCGTCTCTTTTGCCTGCGGATAAAGTCAGATACCTTATGGGAGTCGGCACGCCACCGGATATGCTGGAAGCGATATCCGGTGGCGTGGATATGTTTGACTGCGTTGTGCCTACAAGAAACGGCAGGAACGGGCAGGCGATCACTTTTCGCGGCCCGATGCAATTAAGGAACGCGCCGTTTAAAGAGGATTTTTCCCCTATAGACCCTGAATGCGGTTGTTTTGCCTGTCGGAATAATTACAGCAGGGGGTATATACGCCACCTTTTCAACTCAGGAGAGATCCTGGCTATGACATTGATCTCCATACACAATATTTATTTTTACGCTGAACTTGTGCGCCGTGCCAGGGAAGCGATATGTGAAAACCGGTTCGTTGAATTTAAAAAAGAATTCATAGAAAAATATCAACCCCTATAATTCCTTGCCTTATTCTCTGGAAATAGGTATAATTATCACTATTATTCAGCAAAAACGCGCGGTATTTTTACAGAAGAAAGGATTTTATTATGTTAACATTAGCTTTCGCTCAAACTACTACTGCTGGCCAGGGGCAGATCCAGCAGAGTCCGCTACTAAGCTTCCTGCCGATAATTTTTATTTTTGTTATATTCTATTTCCTGCTTATAAGGCCGCAGAAAAAGAGCCAGCAGGAACACGCGAAACTTCTTGAAGGCCTGAAAAAAAACGATGAAGTAATGACCTCAGGCGGGATTTACGGGACGATCGTGAATATACAGAATGATATTGTCACGCTGAGAGTAGATGAGGATGTTAAAATAAAGATTCAGAAATCGTATGTAGCCAGGTTGAAAAAGGCATAAGTTCAGTTGATCTTTTATCGAATTAGTTGTATTTTATTCCGGAGAGGGGATTTCAAGATCAGTCCGGGTACGCGGACGTTCAATAGTTTAATCTAAAAAACGGAAGGAATGCGGAATATGTGGAAAAGTCTCAAATTTAAAAGCGCTTTGGTAGTTATAGTTGCCGGACTGGCGATATGGTTTTCTTATCCGCCGCTGGATATCCACGATAAAAACGGCAATTTAACAAAAGAAGGTAAAATAAACCTGGGGCTGGACTTGCAGGGGGGTATGCACCTTGTACTCGAAGTAGATACCTCGGCTTTATCTCCTGATGAAGCGAAAGACGCTCCGCAGAGGGCTCTGGAAGTAATACGTAACAGGATCGACCAGTTTGGTGTTTTGGAACCCATGATCCAGCTTCAGGGGAATAACCGGCTCCTTGTTCAGCTTCCCGGTGTTACGGATAGAGCCAGGGCAAAGGAAATTTTAGGGAAAACCGCTCATCTCGAATTTAAACTTGTATCGGATGACCCTGACCTTTTGAAAAAGGCTCTTGACGGGGAAGTCCCGGAAGGGTATGAGATCAGAGAATCCGACAGTCGTGACGGTAAAAAAGAAAAGCTTCTTCTTGAGTCGAAAGTCATGCTGACAGGCAATATGCTTGTGGACGCCACCACGGAATTCAGCCAGGAGGGGTTCGGACAGCCATATGTATCGCTCGAATTTAATGATGAAGGCGCGGATATATTCGCGGCTGTTACGGGAAGGAGTATTGGAAGGCGTATGGCTGTCGTGCTTGACGGCGAAGTTAAGACAGCTCCTGTAATAAGGGAGAGAATCCCGTCGGGCAGGGCGCAGATAACAGGTAATTTCTCGGTTCAGGAAGCTAAAGATATAGCGCTTATTCTCCGGGCTGGCGCTCTTCCCGCTCCGGTAAAAATCATTGAAGAACGCAGTGTCGGGCCGGCTTTGGGAAAGGATTCAGTCCAAAAAGGGATTAAAGCGATAATAGCCGGAGGTATAGCTGTTCTTGTGTTCATGGCTATATATTATCTTCTTGCCGGAGTTGTCGCGGATTTTGCGCTTGTAATGAACATTCTTATAATAACAGGCGCGCTTTCGTATTTTGGCGCGACTTTAACTCTTCCTGGTATCGCGGGTCTTGTTCTTACGATAGGTATGGCGGTAGACGCGAATGTTCTTATATTCGAAAGGATCAGGGAGGAGTCCAAGCTGGGGAAATCATTAAGAGCGTCTATCCACGCGGGGTATGACAAGGCATTCTGGACTATTCTGGACGCTAATGTCACGACTTTGATCACAGCGCTTATATTATTCCAGTTCGGTACAGGCCCTGTACGCGGTTTCGCGACGACTTTGAGCATAGGTATTATAGCGAGCGTGTTTACCGCGCTTTTTGTAACGCGTCTTATTTTTGATTTCATTACATTGAATAACCCCCGCATCGAAAAAATCGTGATGCTTCAGTTTTTCGATAAGCCGGATATACCTTTTATTAAGATCCGTAAAATCGCGTACGCGGGGTCGCTGTTACTTATTGTTATCGGCATGGGTTCTTTTATACACAGAGGAGCCGCGAATTACGGAGTTGACTTTACCGGCGGGACTGTGCAGCAGTTCAAGTTCAGTGAGGTTGTACCTGTGCAGAAGGTGCGCGAGGCGCTTTCAAAGGTGGGGCTGGGAGATTCTTCGATACAGAAGTTCGGGGAAGAGAAAGAAGTGATCGTAAGATCCATGAGCGATAAGACAGACGCTATAGTTAAAGGGTTGAATGACACTTTCGGAGAAGGGGCTTTTGAAGTTATGCGGGTTGAAACTGTCGGCCCGGCTGTAGGGCTTGACCTGCGCAGGGCTGCTGTAAAGGCTTTGATATTCGCCATGATCGGGATATGTATCTATATAGCGCTGCGTTTTGAATTCAGGTTCGCTATTACGGCTATTATAGCCTTGATACATGACGTGCTGGTTTCTCTGGGGTTATTAGCTCTGACAGGGCGTGAGATATCCCTGCCGGTTATTGCCGCTTTACTTACTATCGTTGGTTATTCAATAAATGACACGATCGTATTGTTTGACAGGATCCGGGAAGACAGGAAATTTATGCGCAAATCCTCGCAGGAGGAGATAATCAACGCCAGTATAAACCAGACTCTTTCGCGTACGGTTTTGACGTCTGTAACCACTTTGCTTGTCGTTCTCGCGCTGTTTATTTTCGGAGGCAAAGTAATAAATGATTTTTCTTTTGTCCTTCTGGTTGGTGTTATTGTGGGTACTTATTCCTCGATTTTTATTGCCAGCCCTCTGTTGATCGACTGGCCGTCCAGGAAACGCCAAAAAAGATAAGTTTTTTACATTTGTGTCAAAAACATAATCATACAGTGACCGGGGAAGGCGTAATAGGCTTTCCCGGTCACTGCTTTAGTTCTATCGAGAAATTATGATTTGGAAAATCTGCCAAAATGATTCGCGGCTGCGTAAAATATTAAGTGAAACACTCGGGGTCTCACCTGTTTTAGCGCAGATCCTTGTGAACCGGGATATCCGGACTCCGC
>JBDRAX010000153.1:0-22189 GCA_043823375.1 Candidatus Omnitrophota bacterium
CGGCCTGGGGCACATGCAATGTGCCCCTACCGAGTAACAATAAACCAATTCCAATTACCGCCCAATAGATGAAGTCAACCTCCCTCGTATTCGTAAACTTCCAAGGAGGGGCGAAAAATTTTTCGCCCTGATTAATAATGATAATGGATTTTCTTGTGAAGGGCGAATGATTATTCGCCCTTCATACGCCCGCCCCGCTAAACATTTACGAAAAATTTTCGCCCTGTGATTCCACAGGCGCGTCTGTTAGAATAAAAAAAAGTAAAAAATGTAAGGTTTTATGTTATAATACAGTAAAGTCGATAGTGGCTTAGTAAACAGGGAGAAACTGAATGAAGAACAGATTTTTAAAATTTAAAAAATTGATTTATTTGCTTGTTTTATCCTTTTTACTCAATTCGCCTATATACGGCGCGGATTTATCACATTCACATGGGAACCTGAATCCGGATCTTAGCCTGGGCAGGGAGGATTTTAAACAGGTATGGACTGCGCTTTACTTGCGCCAGGCAATAGAACAGGGCGATAATTTTATCGATAATCCTTCCCTGAAAGGCGCTAAGGAATATATTGCCTCCCATAAAGATTTGTTAAGAGATTTGGATATAACTTTTACGGATTCGGATGTGGTTATCGATATACCGTGGGAGGGTACAGCCTTAAGATATTTTTCTCCGCTCAGCGGGGATATTATTACGCCCTTTTCCAATGTAAGAAGCCTGAGTACGCGTGAAGTATTCAAAGATCGCCTGTGGTGCCAGGTGATAAGGCGGACTAAGCCCATAGAGGATCTGAGGGAGTCGGAAAAACTGTACAAATTTCTCCGGCATCCTGAATTCAGGAAAAAACTTGAAGAAGGTATGCTTCGTATTGTAAAGGAATCCAGGGCGCAAGGTATTAAAACGGTTTTTGTCGCGGGGACAAGCGCGAAACCCGTTCAGGTTTTTTACGAACGCTCATGGCGTAAGTTTTTTCCTGATATACCACTGCCGGGGTTTGTGTTTCTCGAACATACTGGTCAGGTTAACGCTGGAAGGTTTGAGACATCGGCAGTGGAAGAAGAAATAAAAGAAAAGGTAAAAAATCTCATACGGCGCGATTTTATCAGGGTTATGTCGGAATTTGAAGAAGATATAAGAAAAAGAGCGAAGGATAAAGAGGCGGCGAATATTTTCATATCCGGGATAACGGCGAAAAAGGAAAGCGCTCTGGCTGAAATTGACAGAATAATAAGTGAAAAGGAAATAAAAGGAACGGATGAAATACGCGTTATCCGGGCTGAACTTGAGAAACTCGCGGATAGTATGGAAACAGAAATGAAAATACCGGGTAAAATAGGCCATATGGACAGGCATTTTTTCGAACAAAAGACGAAAAGGGTAAAAAAAGAAATAACGTGTCTTTCAAGGATAACCTCCGAACCTATGATGATACTGGATGATATCGCGGTTACGGGAAAAACGCTTGCAAGGACGAAATCCATTATTCAGGATATTTACGGCCAGGACAAGACAGGGCAGATATTTTCATGCGTGTTAATATGTAACGACGTTGACGCGGATTCTTTACCGGACAATGTTGATCCTCCGTCATGGAATATCGATATTTGTGGTGTTTTAATCCCTGAAAGTAAGATCATTCGATATCGCGGGTCGAGCTGGTATCATCTGAGACACTGGATAAAGGGACATATAAAACACGCTGAAACATGCGCCGAGCTGTCCGCGTTATATTCGAAGACAGAAGAGCAGGAACGCGTGGTTTTTGACGAATATCTGCCGTATGATTTTGATTTATTGTCGGAATCAGCGCTTGCCGGTTTTATGGAAGAAAAAGCCCCTGAAAAGTTTTATGAGGATATTACCGCGAGAGGCCCGCCGTCAAGGGAGTATGTGGAAAGGAATAAACTGGCTGTCGCGGACGCTTCAGAAAACGGAAAGAATCCCGTAGTTTTCCGTATTCCGCTGGAAGTCGTTCAGGAATTAGCGCGTACAGCGGGGGAAGAAACTGTTAAGCGTTTCTTTAAGAGGTTTTCATCAATGAAAAATATTTATTTGGAACTTTTTATTATGACCGGTACGGGGGCAATTGACAGCGGCATTTATGGCAAATATGATATAACCGTAAAAGAAATGCCCGAGGGTTTTAAATATACGAGAAAAAACACTGTAACATTCATTCCCGCGTACAAGGGAGAACTGCTTGAGAAATTTGACATTCAGACGCGTATAGGAAATTTCGAAATCGAACCGGAGGATTCCTTGCTTCTTCCGATAGGGCTAAGGAATGACTCCACCGGATTTATAAGGGATATAATATTAGGGTGCCGGATAATATCCCTCGCGCGCGTTACAACCGGTAAAATGTGGGATGACATGAAACTGATGGATACCATACAGGCGGATATTATCGAGCCGTTAAAACTGCTCTACGGCATGGAGGAACTTAAACGATCGGATATCGACTATCTGGATATACTTACGCTTATTAACGGCGATATTAACGGTATACTGAGGGCCCTTTGCAAACTTACGCGGCTTTTGCCCGCCGCTCCGCTGGACGCGGAAGAAATACGGAGAGAATATGATAACGCTGAGAATGTTTTAATAGCGGCGTAATATCAGTGAAGACAAAAACTGCTCAGGAGGTTTTTAAAGATGAGGATTTTTGGCGAATTATAGAAAAACAATAAGAATATTTTTGTCCGCGGTTCTGATCTCTTTGTTCCTTCCGCCGGAGGCGGGTTTTTGTTTTTCCGGAGGAACGGATTCCTCACGCTGGGATTTGAGCCCGTATCTTATCTCTCAGCTTGTGGATGAATATGACAATGACTATCCATGGAAACGCGTAGAGTCTTTTAAAGAAGATTGGGAGACTATTTACGCTAAAGGCCTTGTGAGTGAAGTAATGGTGAAAATAAAATCCGGGGCTCTGAATCTTTCCATTGATGAGGCTGAAAAGGAGGTTGCCGGGAGCATAAAGGCAGGGTATTACGCGTCTAAAAGCGGCGAAGCGTCGTGGCATGTGCCGGTAACGGACGCAGCGGATAAAGAGCCGTACAAGGCGGATATCATCGAAGGCGCTGTTCTTATTATGGTGCACACCGGCCGTGACGAGGATTCCCAGCACGGAGACGTGAATATGGCGGTTGCGGATAGCGCGAAAAAACTTCTCGAATCGGGCGTATTTGATAATATATATGAGATAGAATCCCCCCGTTATCCTTCGTATCTGAAACATTCGGGAAGGATTATTCTGCAGAAGGATGATGACTGGGGAATAGGAGGTGATTTGATACGGGAAATAGAAGCGAGCGGCGCGAAGTTAAGGGTTCAGGGGGCCAGTGATTATTCCTTCAGGGATCTTAAGGGAAATGTTTTTGTGCTTGCAGGCGGAGGTTTTGAGTATTGCCATTTCCGGGCTTTTTCTCAGCTTATAAACGAAATAAAAGAAGGGCTCCGGGTTTCCGCGGGACATACGGCCGAGATAGTAATACCCGCGAAGGGAGTTTATTATAACCGGATAGAATATGATTCAGGCGACAGCTACCTGTCGTCAAGCCGGATATCCGTGTCTGCTGATTTTTCGCGGTATATCGCGTGCCTCGATAAATCGGGGATAGAGTCATACAAGGTTGTGATAAGCGAGGAAGGAGGGGCGGAGAGGCTTGTCAACGAAAAGAAGCCGGATGGAGGCCGGACGGATGTCATCCTGAGAATAAAACCCGGTGTTAAGGAAGCCCTTTCGGGGATCATGGAAAGAAAACGGGGTTTAAAAAATATTTCCGAATCAGCAAGGGCGAGGCTGATAGAAGCCGTGAAAAAGGAATTTTCGGATTTCAGGACGGAACAGGAAAGGAAAAAAAAGGCAAAACCCGGATTTCTGGCAGGCTTCGGAGAAGAGGAACTCGGTATAGATGAATATGGCGTGGATACGCATGATATTCTCAACAGGGCCACGCGGGGAACTATAGGCGGGACGGAAGGCATCAAAGTCAGGGATATCATTAGAGATAAAACCAGACTGGAAAGCCTTTCACAGAGAGAACGGGAACTCACTGTGTATCCTGTCCGGAGCTGGATAGACACGTTCTGCGAGCTTTACAGGGAAGAGCTTGCGCGTAAAGGCCTCACGGAACCGGCGCGGGAAGAGATGGTGAGGAAAGTTGAAGCAAGGATAATTTCTCATCCCAGTACGTACAGCGGCAGGGAGTCCATATATATCGACCGGCTTTATTTCGACATACTTTCAGGTTCCGCGCGCGCTGATGATTTGTTTTTAAGCCTTGTTAAACATGAATGCCTGCACATCGAGTCTCCCGGGCTTTCTGAAAAAGAAGTTAACGCGCGATGCCCTCTTGATCGTGTGAGGGAAGCCATAAGGAACAGGACCGTACTTATAGTCCAGAGCGGAGGCGACTGCGCGGGATTAAACACGGTCGCGGGTACCGCGGCTATTGAACTTGCCGGCGCGGGGTGGAGGGTTGTCGGAGTTAAAACAGGATTCTCGGGCCTTGCTTCAAAGGATTTTGAAAAGTTCCACATCCCCATAGACGGCGCTTTTGCCGGAAGAATAGTTACAAGGCCCACTACGGACCTTAAGTCTTCGAGGGAAGACCCGTTTAAAATAATTTCTGAGATACGTAAAAAGGAGAAAACGGATAAATCCGCGGAAAATATTCTGGCTAAAATACAGGCCATAAAGGACTGGCGCGCGTTAACAGGGGAAGAAGCGGAAAACCTGGAAGATCTCTACGATCTCATGGGCGAAGGTTACAGGAAAGATATCGATAAGTTTATCCGGACCATGAAGAACATCGAAGGATACGGAGGTATCATAGTTACGGGCGGTGATGACCATTGCAAGGTGGTTATGACGCTTTCACAGCTCAGGAAAGAAAAAAAAGGATCATATATCGCCATACCTAAAAGCGTGGACGCGGACGCCATGGTTCAGATGATAGGTTTTAAGACCGCCGCGGAGCATATGAGAGACAGGTTCTGGAGAGCGGTTGTTACAGGCGTCAGGAAAAAGGTGTTTGTGGGAGAAATAATGGGCCGTAAGGCCGGGTGGCTTACTCTCGCGGCGTCAGGCAGAAGGCGGTCTGAGGACGAGACTATGGAGAGCGCGTCTCTCAGGGAAAAAGCCGTACAGCTTAAGGATACTGTTATGGTCATTATCCCTGAAAAAACGGTTTCTATCCGGAGCATCATCCTCAGAGCGAAAGAAATACTTTCAAAGAAAGGCGCTCTGAATATAGCTGTTTCCGAGGGTTTCACGATAAATTCCGGTGATCCGTTATGGGAAGAACTTGTCAGGAAAAATCCCGTCATAGCCGCTAAAATAGCGGGTAAAAAGGAAAAAGATATCCATGGGAACATACCGCTTGCCGGGGCTTCCGAATTCGTGTCTGCCGCCCTTGTCACTGAATGGGATGACCCGGAACTGAGGCTCGGGCTTTCATGGAGCGATCTGAGGCATACCATATTCGGGTACATAGCCAGAGGCATAAAACCTTCCTCTTACGATTATAATATGGCACGCAGGTACGCGGTTAAAGCCGCCCAGCTTATAAATAAAGGCGAGACAGGCCGTGTTGCTGCGTATTCGGATAGAATGAACCCGATGGAAGAAGACCCGGCGGTACTGGATGTGGAAGATATCCTCACATTGAACGGCGCGAAGCTCGCGAGGAATCTTTTTACTCTCGGAGAGAGCGGAACCGAAGTGATGAGGGAATGGCTTGGCGCCGGGGAATATCCCGGCGGCTTTCGTGTGTACACTGATGAATATCTTACGGATTCCGGTGTAATAATCGAAAAGAACGGTGTTGTGACGGGGTATGCCGTTAACGACGTTAAAGTCTCCCGCGGGGAAACTGTTTCCGCTTTTTCCGAGGCGGTTAAGGCGCTGAGAGAAGATTTTATAAGCTCGTCCATTTCCGCGTGGGCTCACGCCAGATGTTCCATATTCGAAGTCCCGGAAAATACGGATGACGGATTATTGACAATGGCCGTCGCGGATAAAAATCCCGTGGATTACGGCGCCTGGCGCGCGGAAGACAAGGCAAGCTGGGAAAAACTGAGAGAGACGGTAATGGTTCTCCGCGCCGGAGACGAAATCCCGTTTAAGCGTATCCTCAAAGAGGCCGCGCGCCTTAAAAGAAAATACGGCACGGTCAATATCGCCGTGTCCGCGAACTACAGGTTCGACATGAACGATTCCCTTATAAGAAAACTTCTGGAAGATATTTCTTATATGAACGCGAAATTCGCTCTGACGAATCCTGATTACGAAAGAGATACTTTTACGGTTAAAGATGTTTCGGAATTCATGCGAAGCGCCCTTGTAAAATACTGCCCGGAAGATTTTCCCGGCGAGAGCCACGCCAGGTGTAACGAGCTGGGCGATTCATATTTTGTGGAGGCCCCGTCCATAGAGGAGAGATCCACATATGAAAAACGCGTAATGGAAAGCCGCGGGGAGTCCACTATGGATACGGTCGAGGCCGTGGGGTCCCTTACCCGTGAAATTTCCAGCCATATGACGCTTGAACCTGCCAGTTACGCGGATATGTCGGATACGGTTATCCTGATGAGGTCCGATATAATCGAATCCATTTCAGGAAAAAACGATTTTTTTCTTGAGGAGCAGTATAAGCTCATAAAGCAGAAGATGAGAAAACATTTCAGCGGAGACAAGAGTGTGGAAGAGTTCGGCTCGAACAATGAACTCATGGACAGGGCCAGGGAACTGATAATGGCTGAAAAGAGAGTTATTATCCTGGACGACGCAATCATAAACGCGGGCGCCGTGATTAAACTGGAAGAAGATACAGGCGGAAAAAACGGTAAAAACTTCTGCGTGATAGCGGCGGAACGCGCGGTGTCCGGGGATAAGAACACGATGGTTTTCGTGAATCTCTACGCCATGGCTCTAATGGGAGAGGCTCTTCTTGAAGAAAATAACGGCGGTTTGAGGCTTTTCTGCATAGCATATGAACTCTTTACCGGAGAAGAAGTCCCTGATGGTTTATTAAGGCGTTTCAGGAGCGGAGAGACCCCGGTTATAACTGTTCTGCCGAGAATGATAAAACTGACAGGCGAGCTTGCTGATCAGAAGGATATCAAACGGCTATTCGCTGCCGCGGCGTAATTTAAACTTTATTCGGCGCGTAGAAACCGGGACGTATTTACCGCATCGGTGCTTTTTCACGTAAGTTCCCGCCTTTTACCGGGCACCTTTGAAAATTTAGGTAATGTTCTTGCAGCGGCCAAGCATCTTATAAAATAATTCTTCGAATATCTTATGAGGGCGTTTCTTGTTAGCATCTGATAATGTTGAACGGCGGATTTTTTTAAGTCCCAGATGATATAATTTTGAAGAGTTAACACCCATGCCGTTGACAATATCTCTCAAACTATTTTTACCGGATACTTGAGCATAAAGAAGTGTAGAGAACTGATTTCAGCAGAAAAAGTACTTTACATAACGATTCCCACAGATATTATTTACGATAGTATCAAAATGATGTAGGGGTATTAATCTGCAGAAGTCTTGACTTTCCCTTGTTTTGTTTTATAATGAGACAATAAGCGACCGGCGTAATGGCCTTTTATTCTTGCCGGGGTTTTTTTCTTTAAATCCCGCGGGCTGTACCGCGTTTAGAGCGCGGACTGGTGGAGTACCACAAGGGAGCTGAATACCGGAAACCGTACGCCTGGGTTTTCGGTCCTTCGAGCGTTTACAATGGATCAGGGTAAATATGTCTGATACGGAACAAACCTTGCGTAAGACTTTTCTTTATGAAAAACATCTTGAGGCCGGAGCCAGAATGGTTCCTTTTGCCGGGTGGGATATGCCTGTTCAATATACGGGCATAATAGAGGAACATATCCATACCCGTGAAAAAGCGGGGCTTTTTGATATATGCCACATGGGCGAATTTATCTTGAGTGGGGATTCGGCGGCAGAGGATGTGGACAGGATAGTGACCTGCCGCGTGGATGATATGCCAGAGGGTAAGTGCCGTTACGGATTTCTTCTTAATGAAGAGGGCGGAATAATAGATGACCTTATAGTTTTCAGGCTATCTCTGTCGGAATTCATGCTTGTCGTGAATTCAGGGACAACGGAAAAAGACAGTCTCTGGATACAGAGGAACATATCGCGGAATACCGGATTTACGGATATTTCGGATAAGACCGCGAAACTCGACCTTCAGGGGCCTTTGTCCGGGCTGATCCTCGGGGAACTGACGGGGAAGGATGTTTTAAAGGGGCTTGGGAGGTTTTGTTTTACGCGCGCGGAGATATCGGGAGTGGAAATTCTTCTCAGCAGGACCGGGTATACGGGGGAGACGGGGTATGAATTGTTTTTTTCGCCTGAACATTCTTTCCGTATGTGGGAGACGCTTCTTGAATCAGGCGGCGTTAAACCCGTGGGGCTCGGCGCGCGGGATACATTGAGGCTGGAAATGGGGTATTCCCTTTACGGGAACGATATAGATGAGAGCCATACTCCGGTTGAGGCTGATCTGATGAGGTTCGTTTTCATGGACAAGGATTTTATCGGCAGAGATAAACTTGCCGGGGCTAAGAAACAGGGGACTAAAAGGGTTTTAACCGGTTTTGTATGCGAAGGAAGAAAGAGCGCGAGGAGCCACTATAAAATAATGTCCGGAACATATGAAAAAGGGGAAGTTACGAGCGGAGCTTTTTCCCCGTGCCTTAAAAAAGGCATAGGGCTGTGTTATCTTGACAGGGACAGGGCTTCCGCGGGCGGAGAAATATATATCGATGACGGCAGGTCCGGGATAAAAGCGGAGGTTGCCGCGCCGCCGTTCTATAAACGTGAAGCTTAAAACATGCGCCGTAAGATCTTATTGTTTTATGATGGCCTGAAAAATCGAAAGGAGACAAAATGATACCGGGAGACCTTAAATATACCAGTGAGCATGAATGGGTCAGGGTAAAGGGGGATGAAGCCGTTGTCGGGATAACTGACCACGCGCAGTCCGCGCTTGGAGATATCACTTTTATTGAATTGCCTGGAGAAGGCGACACCCTTACCGCGGGTGAAAGCATGGGCACCGTGGAATCGGTAAAAGCCGCGAG
This sequence comes from Candidatus Omnitrophota bacterium, assembly GCA_043823375.1. GTDB lineage: Bacteria > Omnitrophota > Gorgyraeia > Tantalellales > Tantalellaceae > JBDRAX01. The sequence continues at coordinate 9,117 of JBDRAX010000153.1, forward strand.
CGATATTTACGCGCCGCTTTCAGGCTCCGTGATAGAAGTTAATTCCGCGCTGGAAGACGCGCCGGAGGCCATAAACGCTTCGCCGTATGAAAAAGGCTGGATATGCAGGATGAAAATATCGGATAAAGCTGAGGCGGATTCTCTTATGGACGCGTCCGGTTATCAAAAATATCTTAAGGAGTCCGAATAATGGGATATATTTCTCATACCCCGGAAGACCGGAAAGAGATGCTTAAGGCGATAGGCATATCTTCCGGGAACATGGATGAACTTTTCAGCGTGATCCCCGCGGAGCTAAGGGCTAAGTCTTTTAACCTTCCCAGGGGTAAGTCCGAAATGGAAGTTGAAAAGTATTTAAGGCATCTTGCCGCTAAAAATACCACTGACATGATAACTTTTGTGGGCGGCGGTTTTTACGACCATTATATACCGGCCGCGGTAGACGCCATTGTCTCACGGTCGGAATTCTATACCGCGTATACGCCGTATCAGCCGGAAGCTTCTCAGGGGACCCTGCAGGCGATATACGAGTACCAGAGCTGTATATGCAGGCTCACGGAAATGGAAGTATCGAACGCGTCGCTGTACGACGGAGGCACGGCCCTTTATGAAGCCGCTATGATGGCGATACGGATAACAGGCAGGAATAAAATTATCATGGACGGCGGAGTAAACCCCATATACCGGCGCATGATGTACTGTTATACAAGCAATCTTTCGATAGATTTTGTTGAGATCAATGTCAGCCACGGCCAGAGCCACAGGGATGAGATAAAAAAATATCTTGACGATAAGACAGCCGCGGTCATACTCCAGAACCCCAATTTTTTCGGGGCCATTGACGACCATAGTGATATTTCCGAAATGTGCCATAAGCTCGGCGCGCTGGTCATAGAAAGCGTGTACCCGGTTTCTCTCGGTATATTGAAAACTCCGCGGGAAATGGGCGCTGACATAGCTACCGGAGAGGGGCAGAGCCTCGGGATACCGCTCTCTCTCGGAGGGCCGTATCTTGGTTTTATAGCCACAAAAAAAGAATTTGCCAGAAAAATGCCGGGGCGTATCGTGGGTGTTACGCGTGACAAAAAGGGGCGAAGAGGGTTTGTCCTTACGCTCCAGACACGGGAACAGCATATACGCAGGGAAAAGGCTACTTCGAATATCTGTTCCAACGAAGCGCTTTGCGCTTTGCGGGCGCTTGTTTATATGTGCCTTGTCGGCAGAGACGGGCTCAGGGAAGTAGCGGAGCTCTGCATGAGGAAAGCGGAATACGCCAAACAACGGCTGGAAAACATAAAAGGCGTGGAGGTAAAAAGAAGTTCTCCCACATTCAATGAGTTCACGATAAAGCTTCCCCGGGATTCCAATGAGGTGATCGGTAAAATGATAGACCGTGGTTTTGAAGCCGGTTTCCCCCTGGGCAGGTATTACAGTGATATGGAAGATTACATGCTGATCGCGGTAACGGAAAAAAGGACCAAGCGGGAAATAGCTACTTTCGCGGAAGCGCTGGAGGATGTTTTATGGAGCTGATATTTGAGAGATCGAAACCCGGGCGCAAGGGGATAACATTTCCTCTCAATGACGTGCCTGTTGATGTGAATATAGACCGCGGATACAGGCGGGCTTCTCAGGCGGAACTTCCCTGCGTATCCGAACCGCAGGTAGTGAGGCATTTCACGAATCTTTCAAAAATGAATTTCGGGGTCGATTCGAATTTTTATCCCCTCGGCTCATGCACCATGAAATATAACCCCAAGTTTACGGAAAAGATAGCGAACGATGAAAAATTCACCTCTCTTCATCCTCTTCAGCCTCAGCTTATAAAGGGCGGGATACTTACTCAAGGGGCGCTGGAAATTATCTGGAACCTGGAGAAAGCCTTATGCGAGATCACGGGTATGGATGAATTCACTTCACAGCCCATGGCCGGCGCGCACGGAGAACTTACGGGCATAATGCTTATAGCCGCGTATCACAGGCATCACGGCAACAGGAAAAAGTATGTTCTTATCCCGGACTCAGGGCACGGCACGAATCCGGCTTCGGCCGCGATAGCGGGTTACGCGGTAAAACCTGTGCCTTCCGATGCGAACGGGATAATGGACCTTGAAAAATTCAAGGCTATGCTGGATGAAGATGTCGCCGCGGTGATGCTTACCTGCCCGAATACAGCCGGTGTATTTAACCCTTACATAAAAGAGATAGCGGATCTTACTCACGCGAAGGGGGGCCTTATGTATTATGACGGGGCTAACCTCAACGCGATACTCGGAAAAGCGCGTCCCGGAGATCTGGGGTTTGACGTTGTGCATATTAATCTGCATAAAACTTTCGCGACCCCTCACGGGGGAGGCGGGCCGGGGGCCGGCCCGGTGGGTGTTAAAAAGAATATTGTCCCGTTCCTGCCGGTTTCACGCGTAGTTAAAAGGAAAGACGGTGTATTCGCCCTGGAATATGACCTGCCGCTTTCCATAGGCTATATTTCCCCGTTCTACGGGAACTTCGGCGTGATGCTGAAGGCCTACGCGTATATACTGCTCCTGGGAAAAGAAGGGCTTATTGAAGCGAGCGAGAACGCGGTGCTTAACGCTAACTATATCAGAGCCCGTTTAAAAGGCCATTATGACATACCGTACGGCAAAGGCTGCCTTCATGAGTTTGTTATATCAGCGTCACGCCAGGCGAAAAAAGGAGTGCACGCTATCGACATAGCGAAAGCGCTGATAGACAGGGGGATACATCCTCCGACGGTCTATTTTCCGCTCATAGTAAAGGAAGCCATAATGGTCGAGCCTACTGAAACCGAGTCAAAGGAGACCCTTGATTCTTTCATCGAAATAATGATAGAACTTGCCGTTTTGGCGGAAAATGACCCGGAGGCGTTTAAGGATTTCCCTGAAACGACTCCCGTAGGAAGGCTGGATGAGGTAAAAGCGGCGAAAGATATGGACATAAGCTGTTTGGCCTGATCTTTTCTTTTCTCTGAAAGATATTTCATAAATATGGTATTCGTGAACTATTACACTGACAGCCCTGAAGAAAATGTGGCCCTGGACGAACTGCTCCTTATTAAGGCGGAAAACGGCTTTATGGAAGGAAGCCTCAGGTTCTGGGAGTCATCTGAATATTTTGTAGTGGCAGGGCGCGCTTCCGTGATAGAAGAAGACTGTTTTTCACTGATATGCCGCGGGGACGGGGTAAAAATAATAAGGCGCGTTTCCGGCGGAGGTACAGTGCTTCAGGGCCCCGGATGTTTAAATTTTTCGCTTATCCTGCCTTATCCTGACGGGTTAAAATATACGGATATAAAAGGTTCATACGAATGGATACTTAAGCGCCTTTCCGGCGCGTTATCGGTCCCGGGTCGTTCGATCGAAGTCTTGCCGGTGTCTGACCTTGTGATCGGCGGAAGGAAGATCTCAGGGAACGCCCAGGCCAGAAAACGCGGATTTTTCCTCCACCACGGAACTTTTCTTACCGGTTTCGATCTTTCAAAAATATCCCGGTATCTGAAACACCCGCCGAAAGAACCGGCATACAGGCAGAAAAGGGAACACGCGGATTTTCTCGCCGATATACCTGTCGAAAAAAAAGAGATAAAAGAAACGGTTAAAAAACTTTTTCTCGGTGATACCGTAAGAGAATGGGCTCCAGAGAGGGAAGACCTTGACGGCCTTGCGTATCTTGTGGAAAAAAAGTACAGCCGCGCGGAATGGAATTACATGTTCTGACCCGTATTTAAAAGGAGGCGGAAAATGTTCATACGAAAGTTTGAGGAATGCGAAGAATTTACAGCGGGAGACAACTCAGTACTGCGTGAATTCCTGCATCCTGATAAGCAGGAAATAAACATAAGATACAGTCTGGCGCATGCCGTTGTCGGGCCCGGAAAAGTCTCTCTGCCGCATAAACTGACGGCTTCGGAAGTTTATTATATAATCCGGGGAGAAGGGATAATGCATATCGGAGATGAATCCGGAACAGTGGTGGAAAGATGCGCGATTTATATACCTCCCGGGGCCGTGCAATATATAGAAAATACCGGTAAAAAGGATCTTGAATTTATCTGTATAGTTGACCCGGCGTGGCGGGCTGAATATGAAGAAGTGACCGGCTTTCCGCGTTAGCCCGCATTTCTCATACGCGGTCGATATATTTCCCCGTATGCGTATCGACTTCCACGGTATCCCCTTCTTCTATGAACTGCGGAGCGTCTATCAGTATCCCGTTTTCAAGCGTGACCTGTTTCGCTGTTGTTGAATCATGCTGTTTGATCCCGGGCGGAGAGCTTATTACTTTTAGGCGGACCCTTTCCGGAAAAATGATGTCTATTGGGCTGTTGTCATAGACGGCTATCTGGTATTTTTCGTTCTCTTTCAGGTATTTTTCTTTTTCACCCGGTATTTCTTTTTTTACTTCATAGTTCTCATATGTTTCCTCGTCTATGAAACAGAATATATTGCCGTCTTTGTATGAATATATGGCCTTTTTATGCAGTACGTCAGCTTCTTCGAGTTTATCTTCCTGGTGATATGTATGTTCGTGGTATTTACCGTCAAGGATAGCGCGCATCTTCAGGTTCACTGTTTTATGGGCTTTGGCGGAACCTTTAACTTCTACTGATTCCACTTTGAAGATTTTACCTTCGATAAGGAGAAGGTTGCCTGAACGTACCTCAATAGCGGTTTTCATGAGGGCCCCTTTCGCTAATGCCGGGTGAAATATTATTTTCCGGTATTTTCGATCCCGTTAAATATTATCTTTTCCGCTTTCGCGAGCGCTGTACTGCTCAGAGAACTCAGAGTGATCTCCGTATTGCCCGTGTCTATGGGAGTAAAGAAAATACCTACGCGCGTAGTATCCGTCTGCCGCGGAAAACCTATAGCCACTATGTATTTCTTTTCTTTGCTGACAAGAAAAACCGTCAGATCATTGGATTCAAGTATACTGTTCACTTTGTTAAAAGCCTCGTCATATGAAAGCGCGACAGTTTTATTTTTTCCGGTGGAACGGGCTTTTTCAAGGTCTGATATTCCTATGCCTGTAAATGTTTCGAAATTTATCGGCTGATAAGCGCATCCTGATATGAACAGGGTACTTAAATATAGCGCAGAAACGTATCTAATGATATTATTCATTCCCGGTCTCCTTAAGTTTAGATAGATTATATAATCAAAACAGCCAAAAAACAAGGTAACAGTGACAGGAAAAAACGAGGATTTTCAAGCTTTTCGTAATATAACATTTATTTTTTGTTATTGTTTATGTAATAACTTGTATGATATTTTTTAATAGAATTGGAGGAACGTGGATTTGATTTTTCAAAAACTGCGCAAAAAAAAAGGGGATATAATGAGGACCACAGGCTTGTTTTTCTTGATATATTTTTTTATCGCGGGGCAGATCTTTTCAGGGCTTCCTCCCGCGGAAGCTCTTTCTGTTCCTCCCGCCGCGCAGAATCCTTCGGTAAAAAGCGCTATATGGATAGATTTTCTCCTAAAGAATAAACACATAGTCAAGGCAGGTATAAAGGAGCAGGAGTTATTGCGAGAAACAGAGTCTTTGGCGATCCTCGGGAAGAACGGCCAATGCGTGGTTTCCCCCGAAATTTTTATAGAGCGGAAAGAGGAAAATATTTTTTTTGAAAAAATGGATTCGCATCCACAAAGCCGCGCGACAGCGGTGAAGAACAGAAAACTTATCCGGGCTTTTATCCATGAAAGGCTTGAGGCCATACTGCAGATATTTGCGTCGCGCGAAAAAGAGAAGTATGAGAGATTGTGTGATTTTTTCGTGAACACAGGGCTTTCCGGCGCGTATAAAAAGTTCATAGAACCTGATATAGACGAAAAGATACACACGCGCCGTTTCCGCGGAAAAAGAAAATTTGTCATTAGTCACATCATAGCTTTCACCCTCGAGCTTTATATCGTGACAAATGAAAATTTCGCCGTGAGGGAAGATCTATCTCCAGGGGAACTCGCCCTGCTCGATATGGTGAGAACACAGATAGACACATTAAAGTCCGGCAGATATCTCGGTGAAAGTTTTTTCTCTACTGGAAACCGACAGAAGTATCTTAATATGACGCTTTTCCCGGGTTTCCGGTACGAGGAGGCGGCTTCATTTTCCGGTTCCGGGGGCGAAGACCCAGGGAGAAATAGGGAAGATATCTTAGCGCGTATTAAACGCCTCAGGAAAAATATAGGCGGCGCGGCCGCGGAAGATACGGACAGGAAAATCAAGCTTCTGGAAGAACAGCTTTTTACGATCGATATGATAGAACGCGCCGGTGATAGCGCCAGGGACGAGTTATGGAAATTGCCGGAAGGAAAAGATCCCGAAAGGAAACGGGATCTTGCGCAGTCAGGGGTTATGGTAATGAGCCCTGAGAAATTCGATGTGTCGGCGGATTCATTTTCCTTTCCGCGCGGTATACCCGGATTTGACGCCGGGATCACGTGTATATCGGATGTGCGCGATTTAGACGGCAGCACTGTATATCTGGTCGGAGCGGATGAAAAAGGTAATATCGTGGCGCGCGGAGTAAAAATAGGGAACGATGGCATATCTTACGACGACAGTAAAACATGTGTAATTCCTGTTTTCGACGCGCGGGAAAAGGATTTCAGGGTTGAAGAACTTAAACCTTTATATAACAGCCGGGGATATTTTACGGGGTTTATTACTCTGGTTTCATTTACCGGGGAACAGGGAGGAGCGGAAAAAAAATTCGTCGGTATAGTGCCGTGCAGGCTGGATATGGAGGATGGCTTGCTTAAAAGCGCCGGTTCTTTCGTGAACATAACACGCCGCGATAAACAGTTTGAAGGATGTGAAACTGTTTTTGACGATAATAGAAAACTCCGGGGTGTTCTTCTGACAGAGAAAAACACAGGTATAATGTTTTTTGAGTTTGAACTGGAAAAAGAAAATAATATGGTTACGGGTATACAGGCCGTGGCTACGAACATACTTTTACGCGCGCCGCGCGGAGAATATAGATCGTGCCGCGCGGTTTATGATGGAAATAATAACCTTACGCACCTTTTGCTCACCGGGAGAGAAGGCGTTTTTACATGTCGCGTGAATATATTGGCAGGATCGAAGCCTTCCGAGTTTCCTGTCGATCTGGATGCGGGTATCGTAAAGGGCTTGAAGTCTTTCGAGTTTTCCATCGATGATCCGGAAAAGATATACGGATGGGATAATGGCGGGGTATCAGGAGAAGATAAGAGCGCTATAACTCCCGAGATTGCCATAGACGCAGGGGGCAATATTACGGGAGCTTTTATTTATGGTTACAGGGGCGTTACCTCCTTGCCCCTCGCGACAGACGGGAATGGAAAGATAGTAAAGCCTGAGGGAAGGAACGCGCGGGAATACGCGTTCAGCGGTTTCCCGCCTCTTATCAGCGGTTTTTTTATAAAGGATACTAATAGCGAAGGCCTGGCCGCGGCTTTAGTCTTTGGAGGCGGAAAGCCGGTTGAAAATACCGCGGAGCCTTCAGCATCCGGCGGGGCGTACATACTTGACATGCCGTCTCGTAATATAACCGAGAATATCAGGGATTCGCGTGAAGTCTTCAGGGCGCTTTTTTTACGGTACCTTGATCTCATTCGGGAAGAAACGTCAGGGCGTGTACCTTATGATTCAGCGCCTCCGCGCGCTTTATCTATCGGAATTGAAAAAGCTTTTCTGAAAATATTTTTATATATAAGCTCGGCCACGTTCATTATGGATGACAGAATGAAACAGTGTTTAGTGCCGTATGAAAAAGAACTGCGTGAAATCCTTGACGGGGAACGCCTTTTAAAAAACCTCAGGAATGAAATACTGCGGGCTGTGGATAACCTCGGGATGTTGAAGAAAAACCTGATGAAATTAGTAATGGAAATGAGGGGAGAGCCGGATGATCGCGCGATGCCGCGTTCTGAGAAGGACTATTATTTTGCCGCCTTGCTTATCGATAAAATTCAGCGCGCTATCAGCGTGGGTAACGCGCTTAGTCCCGGCGATGTCTCTGTGATACGCAGGATGCTGGTGATGGCTGAAAAAGCGGAAAAGAAAATGTCGGAAGAGGCTCTCCTGAAAACTATCCGTGAAAATTTTAAAAGAAAGAGGGCCGGTGAGTTTTTCAGGGACCCTTCGCGCATTGAGTGGCTTAAGCGCGCGTTATCCGGGGATATCGCCCCCGCGTCCATACTACCCGTTCCCGGAGCGTTACGTTTCACGGCTATGGAAAGTGTTTACAGTGATGGCGGCGCCCTCTGTGGAGTTTTTCTTGCAGGTGAAGATTGCGCCGTATATTACGCGCCCGTAAAAAAAGAAGGGGAGAATTATGTGTTTGACGGAGCCCCCCAGCCGCGTGGAAAGATGAATACAGACGGTATGGAACCTGAGGAAGGCAGATATTTTTGTAACGACGTAAGGGCGCTTTATGACGCCGGCGGCGTTTTGCGCGCGAACACGTTTTCGATTGTCCCGGTAAACACAGATGAATTCGATGAAGGTTTTTCTTTTCCGCGCGGGCGCGATTTTTACGTGACAGGCGCGGGAAAAATTATCCCGCTTTATGGCGAGGAAAACGATCCGCAGGCCGTTCTTTACGCGGGTGATCATGAAATTATTGTCCGCGGCATTAAAAAAATATCGGAAAAAGGGATAATAGAATATTCGTATGACAGAAGGTTTGCCGTATTCGACAGGGACAGCGGTAAAAAAATAAAAAACTGCGTGCCTCTTTACGACTCTTCCGGAGATCTGAAAGAACTTTATATTTTTTCGGGCTCGGATTTTTACGTGTGTGATTTTATACTGGATAAAAATGGAGAGCTTGTTGATATTATACGTAAGAATTTCCCGGGGTTATTTAAATTGGACCCTGGTGAGGAAGATAATGAAGAAGAAGATGACGGCGACAGGTTTTCTGGGAAGCCTGTTCTTAAAAGGCTCTATCCTGAACACCTGTATGATTTTAAGTACGGCGCGCGCAGGATTATGGTTCCTGAAGTATTGCATAACACGCAAACGGGAGAACGCACTTTTATTTTCGCGGAGGAAGTTCCCGGAGGCGCTGACTTTATTTTTATGAGTATTTCAAACACAAAAAAAGTATGCCGGAGGTGGAATATTCAAAAAAAAGTTATACATGCCGAGGGTTACAATTTGGAAGACAAAATTGAAATAATCTCGCGCCCAGACGGTACACCGGCAGGGATAATGGCGCTTAACAGCGCTAAAGGCTCTCGCGGCCGGGGTGGTAACAGGCTGTCCTTTATCCCGGCGCATCAGGGAGAAAAAAAGCCCGATGACACGGATAAGGAAGCGATCGGTATTTTTATAGAGCGTTTATCCATAGTGCCAGATGGTGTTATGTCAGCGCTCAAGGAGCTCAGGTCTATTATGGACAGTTTGAAAGAGCCGGGCTGTATGGAGCTTCCGGAAAAAGAAACCGGCTCCGTTCCCGCGGAAGTGGCATTGGATCCAGCTAACCCCGGGAATACGTCTTTAAGCGGTACTGACCTGAGAAAACTTGAGTTTGACAAAAAACAGGCTGTGGATCTTTTATGCGGCCTGGGAACAAAACTTTCGAAGGACCTTAACGACAAAAAGCGCGGTAGAGTTTTTGTAATAAGATATAACGCTGATATTTTTATGTCCGGAAAGAGGGCATATGAGTATGACGCGTGTTCATACATAAGATCTTTCCTGAAGCGTTATGTCGAAAAGATACTTCCAGCCAGATTTCCGGGTTCGGATTTTGAGCTTAAGCCTTCGTCCGATCCGGATGTTTTTATTTCAGCCGAGTGTTTTGAAAAAGAAAACGGGAAAAAGGCCGGGCGCGTAGGGTCCGCGCGCGTCGGGCTTTCCGTGGCTGAAGGCACGCTGGATGAGTATTTCCCGCGCCTTACCGGTATTTTGAACATAGCCATGGCGGCTTCCGGCATACCAGATGATGTGCCCGAAGCAATGATGGAACAGGATGATTATTACAGATTTACCGAGTTTATAATCACAGAATACCAGGCGATTACCGGAGGAAAATTACTTCTTTCGGATGCTATTTCTAAGGATACTATTACACATTTGAAAAATCTTATCCTCGTGCTCCCGGCTTCAGGCAGGATGGTCGACTCCGCGAAGATAATAGAGTGCTACGAGGTAAGCCTGGGATATCTGATGAGCGCCTGATTTTTCTTCCGGGTATTACAAAGCCGCGGCTTTGTGGGCCACGCGGACGGGTTCGGGTATCTTGTATGTTCCGGCACGCGCGAGTATCATCTTTACGGCGGAGCTTATGCGCGTTAAGATCCGTCTCCCAGGATATAAGGGGCCGGCCTTTTTTTCCGCGCCGCGAACGGATGTTTTTTACGCGGAGCACTCGAAGAAATTGAACAGCGCGTCTTTCAGGCGCCTCTTATTTGTGCTGACATAGTTTAATACAGGGATCGATTCAGTTGTTTCTTTTAAGATGTCTTTCATATCCTCCATTGTAGTATTGATTATCAGATCTATATGGCTGCCGGAACTAAGTTGTATCAGGAGGTCTTTTTTAGTCAGGGCGAATATTAAATTATCTTGAGATATTCCGATAGATCCCATCTCATGAAGGAGTTTATAGCACTTGTAATACGAGCCGTATATTAAAATAAGCTTATCCGCGGTAACCAGTTGAAGCTCAAGGTTTTTTTCCCGCGGAGTTAATTCCTGTTTTGTCCGGAGTTTTAATAGTTCATTACTTATTTTAGAAGCGGGGTCTTGTATTTTTCCGATCGCGAGATCCCGCGTGAGATTTTTTATCAAGATATCCCGCCCGGACGAAGCTGTCCCCAGGAGACAGTTAATTAGTTCCATTTTCTGTTTCCCTGTCAGATCCGTTGATTTTTTGAGGTTTTCTTCCATGGCATTGAGTTCACTGGTATCTATTTTACAGATCTCGTGAAGGTTCGGGCATGTAAAAAAATCACGCAGATCAGCTTCGATCCCGGGAGCAGCGCTACCGGGATCGTAAATGCCTCCGATTATGTTAACCAACCCTTTCAAAACGATAAAATCCATTCTTTTGAACAGCCGGAGATATTTATCTTCCAGGCTTGAGGCAAATGCCGAATCTACGGCACGCCTCAAACAGTAAATCAGAGAATTTGTCTTTTTTTCCCATTTAAGAAAAGTCTGTTTAATTTCTTCGACTTCGGGTTCTTTCATGCGGTAGGGATAAAGCCTGGTATCGGGGTCTTTTTCACCGGTTATCAGGCCTTCGGAATAGACGCGGTAAAATAGGTCCTTCTCACGTTCAAGATAACGGGCGGGGAGTTTCCCGATGTATTCGACATTGGAACAGAGACGTGAAATGAGGTCATCCTGACGTTCCAGACAAAGCACATGGAGTTTAGCGATGTCTTCGACAATTTTCAGTTCTTCCGCGAAAGCAAGAGTTTCTTTAAGTTCTTTGATTGTTACGAAAGGGTCAAGGGGAATGTATCCGGCCTCAAGTTTTAAACCCAGTTCCCGGATCACGGTAACCGCTTCCTTTGTTGATCCGATCGTAATACCTTTTTTGTATCTTTGTAACTGGGAAGGAGACCCTGATTCTATCCCCAGGAATATTTTTTCCAATCCGGCTTCCTTGAAAAGTTTTAACGCCGCTTTCTTCCGGTTATTTTGTTCTTCCCGGGCACCGTCTATGTAAATACTGTCGACTCGTGTTTGTATCCAGAACTTCATTTTTATGCCTCTTTCCAGAATGCCCCGCGCGATGCGTTCAACTCTCTCCGTGTCAAACGCGATAAAATCCAAATCCGTGAAAGATAATATGCTGACTCCCGCTTTATATAATATCTCTAATTCATCAAGTAAGGTTTCAACGGGAACTTTTCTTACGCCGAGAGGCAGGCCTGTTGAGAATCGCCTGTTGCAGAATGTACATTTATTCCACGGGCAGCCTCTTCCTGATTCGATGAATACTACTCCGTTTTTTTCCCTTATGTCCTTGATAGTGTCAAAACTGGGGATACTGAAATCATTAAAGTCGTGCGGGGAGATCGCGTTTATTTGAATGGACGCATATTTACTGAAATAACATATGTTGGGGATATTCGAAAGTTGTATTTCTCCCCCCTTCAGGAATTCGGTAACCAGTCCCCGTAAAGCCGGTTCTCCTTCGCTTGTGCATATAACGGTTTCAGGATAGTCTCTCAGAAAATCCCATGGTGCGACTCTTGGCCTGTGCCCGCCCAATACAATTATGCCGGGTTTTGAGCTTTCCGGAAATGAGTTTGAAAAAAGAGTGTCTAAAATTTTTTCAGCGTACTTTCTTTCCATTGTTCTGACGGAGAGGCCGAGAATGTCCGTTCTTTGTCCCATTATTTTTTTTAACAGCGTGTTTTCCGAGATCTCGTTCTGCATATCTATAATTTCGACATCCACAAGATCTCCGAATTGATTACGCAAGTCTCCAGCCAGACTTTCGGAATGGATGGGAAAAATGACGGAGGAACGCGGGGAATCAGGAGGAAGAGATACTAAAAGTACCCGGACCTTACCGTTCTTTCTGAATCTCTGAAGAGCTGTGGCCATTTCCTCAAAACTGAAGAACTGAGAACAAAAATATGTTCCATCGGTCTCGTCGCTCGCTTCTATAACAGGGGCCATTAATGAGAGAAAAACTTTTTCATCTCTATTTAACTCGCGCTCAGCGTTAACCAGAGAATTTTTTATAATAAATCTCAGTTCAAAGGCTTTAATTATGACATTTTTGATATCCGGTTCTTTTGAATATTCCTCGCGGGATATTTTCTGATACAGATCTAAAATAGCAGGCTTTTCAAAAATTTTATACTTAATTTTCAAAAAAGCGTTTGCTTTTGGAGGAAGAAGCCGGTAAAGGAGTGAATAATCTTCAAACAAAAGCTCTCGTATCAAGGTAATAGTGGTTTTTTTATTTGCGGGATCAATAGTAATATCGCGGCCCGTGGATAAAAGTTTTAAAAATATTTCCTGTTGGAGTTTTTGTTTTTCTATGTAGGTCCAGACGGATAGCGCGTTAACGGGGGTAACATCTGTTAACG
>JBDRAX010000154.1:0-2144 GCA_043823375.1 Candidatus Omnitrophota bacterium
CTTCTCGTATTCCTTCTTCTTGTTCGTTAATACCGCCACATAAGGCCTGTCTTTCCCGCTCTCGAATTTCGGTATCACCACAAGATATGAAAGCTTCTTCTCTTTCATTAGAGCCGTTAGCCCCTCTGTGTGAAATCCCCCCGTTATCAGCGCGGCCGCGTGTTTCCCCTCCGCCTTCATACGCTTTACCGTATTCTCGATCATCGCGCTGTTACGCGCTTCCGCCTTTCGGTAAAAATCAAGCGCCTCTTCCATGCCACTGCCGAATATGCCCCGAAGGCTGTAGCCTCCGGAAACAGGGATCTTGTATTTTGAGCACATATTTTTAATAAGGCCCGCGGCCTTTTCCGGAGTAAATTCTTTATATCGTGACAAAAAGGAAGCGTATTCTTCACTGGTCAGTTCCAGCCTGAAAAGTTTTTCCACAAGCGTCAGAAAACCGGACATAGCATACAATTCACGTTCGTCATTATTCCTGTACATACTTTCGCGTAAAGACTCTTCAAGTTTTTCTATTTCTCCGTAAAGAGAAATAAGTTCCACAGACGCGTAAAGTTTTATGTACACTGTAAACTTGCGTAAGTTAATATATTCATCCGGTTTTACGCCTTTCAAAGAAGCGATCTTAAGTAAAAAATCATGGAACTCCTCCTGGGAGATCCTGTTTTCCTTAAACTCAAGTGATTTGAGGACAAGCGCCTCAAGCTCTTTTTTTTCCATCATAGCGCTCAATGCATCGATAAGCCCGGCGCGTTCCCTATTGGCGAGATTAAAATCTATTTCTTTTTCCAGTTCCACGGATCTTACGAGTTTTGTAAGCTCCGTATATCCGGTGAGGGTTAATCCATACTTTTCACAAAAGCGCCGCGCCTGTTCCCAGTACGCGGTAAAGCTTATTTCCCCGCGTTTATGCCCGGCTGACTTACGCGTAAAATCCCTGATCTGATCCGAAAAAACAACTTCCTCCAGAGCTCCCAATTCCTTCTTAAAAGAAGCGATCTCTCCGGCGAATAGATCCTGCCTCTTTACCGCGTCTTTGAAACTCCGCGCGTTCGCCCGGTACAGTTCGTCATCTTCCACGCCGTAAAGGCATATCTCTGAATCATCACGCGTTATGGCGAAAAACTCGCCCGCGCTCATCCGCCCCTCGCGCATAAGGAACTCCGCGGTATCCTTCCTGATATCTTTATCCGGAAAAGTCTTGAGGAGCGAAGTATCCACATATCCGCTCGCTCCCTCAAGCGCCACAACGCTCAGGTTATAATCAGTGACAAGAGAATCAAGAAGAGCCGCTATTGAATACTGCGCGGACAAAGACGCGTGCGCGTCCTGAATATGTATGATCATATCCGCGTTTTCGGCTGATACCGCCTCACGCGCGCTTCCGATACCATACGGAATATGCACTCGGCCGGGATCAGCGGAAACAGGGCTATAGCCTTTTTCCTGAGCCCACGCATACTCTCCTGTCTGAGCCCACCCTGCCTGCTGATTCAAAAAAACAGTTATTAATATTATGGATATAGCTTTTGTTGATAAATACCGTTTATTTAGAAATGACATACTTCCCCTCACTGCTTTATGTTTTTCGACTAAACCCTTTAATCATTATATCTTAAAGTAGAATTAACACGTTATCCACATCCACCTAACTTTGTTTTTTTTTATATACACTCCCCCATAATAACATATCTGTTATGAAAATCAATAACTCATTACAAACTTTTTTCAATCTAACGAGTAGTATTTGTACCTACGGCAAAAAGAATTCAATAAACCTCTCCACATCTTGACATATCCGGCCAATCAAAAATTTTCACGAACACGTCATTCGTAATAAATTCAACCTCCCCCGTATTCGTAAACACCCCATTACCTCTTCCAGGTAGGGGCACATTGCATGTGCCCTCCGACCTCGCGGCGAAACAAAAAAAAACAAGCCGTCAAAAAACGGATAACACCGCTCCCGATAATAAAAGGTGTCATGCCATGCCCAGAGTCACCTCGCAGGCTACGCTTTTCCCGAATAAATTCAACCTCCCCCGTATTCGTAAACACCCCATTACCTCTTCCAGGTAGGGGCACATTGCATGTGCCCTCCGACCTCGCGGCGAAAACAAAAAAAACAAACGGTCAAAAAACGA
>JBDRAX010000155.1:0-4788 GCA_043823375.1 Candidatus Omnitrophota bacterium
GTGAAGAGGGCCGGGCGTATCTCGGGGCCATGCGCGGCGCGGCTAATTACGCGTGGGCTAACAGGCAGGTTATAACGCATCTTACGCGCCAGGCGTTCGAAAGTGTTTTCGGAGAAAGCGCCTCGAGCCTTGGGATGTACCTCGTCTATGATGTCGCGCATAATATAGCGAAAATCGAGCAGTATGAAATAAACGGTAAAAAACGCCTCCTGTGCGTGCACAGAAAAGGCGCGACAAGGGCATTTCCTCCGGGGCATGAAGATCTTCCCGGCATTTATCAGAAAACCGGACAGCCAGTAATAATCCCGGGCGACATGGGTAGATGTTCTTACGTTTTAGCGGGGACCCGGGCCGCGGAAGAGACTTTTTACTCGACATGCCACGGCGCGGGCAGGCTCATGTCGAGGACAGCGGCTATTAAAGCTACAAAGGGAAGATCAATCGCGCGGGAACTCGCGGACAAAGGGATCATTGTAAGATATACCGGCCGGGAAACTCTGCATGAGGAAGTCCCTGAGGCTTATAAAGACGTAACTGACGTGGTAGACATAGTCCAGGGCGCCGGGATATCGAAAAAAATAGCCAGGATGAAGCCTATGGGAGTAATAAAGGGGTAGTTTATTCGGGCATCTCCCGTGGGTTAAGATAAAAATATCCGGATATAAAAAATGGAATATGGAAAAAGTGTGTGGTAAAATGTTAATGGAAACGATTCCACCAATGGGGGGCTTATGGGTATAACAATTAAAGAAATAGCCAGAAAAAGCGGGTATGGGGTAGGTACTGTTTCCCGCGCCCTTAACAGTTCTCCGTACCTTATTAAAGATGAAACCCGTAAAAAGATCATAAAAATAGCGAAAAAATACGGATATATAAAAGATGTAAGCGCGCAGGCTCTTGTTACAGGGAAATCAACGGATATCGGGCTGGTAATACCCGCAAAATTTAAGTCGCCGTATTACAGCGATTTTTACATGAAAGTGATCTCCGGGAGCATAGACGCTCTATCTGAGTATGGTTATAAGCTGCGGGTCTTGTTCTTAAGGGGAAAAACAGGGCTGCATGAAATCATGCAGGAGAGCAAGGCGCTTAAGATCGGCGGCCTTATATTATCCCCGTACTGCAGGGACTATTTTATAGAAGCCGGAGATATCAAAAAACTCAATATGCCTGTAGTGCTTCTGGGAAAAGACATCAGAGGGGAAAATATACGTTCTATCGTACTGGATGATTTTAAGGGCGGGTATGATGGGACTGAATACCTGATAAGGCTTGGGCATCGGCGCATAGGGATAATCAGGGGGCAGCTTGACGATATTGAGACGCGTTTTTCCGGGTGTGTTCAGGCCATGAAGGACAACGGCATAAAAACAGAGGACGGATTTTTTCTTGTGGGGGACGGTAAGAAGGAATCAGGCTATAAACTGGCGTTTGATTTAATGGAAAAAAAGAACAGGCCTACCGCTATATTCGCCCTTGATGATGAAATGGCTTACGGAGCAGTGACCGCTATCAAGGAAAAAAAACTTAAATGCCCTGAAGATGTTTCCGTGCTGGGATTTGACGGTATAGACAGCATGATGTTCATGGATCCGCGTTTAACCACTATAGTAAGGCCCGTATCATATATGGGAGAGCAGGCGGTGAAATTGCTGATTGATGGGTATCTATGGAAAAAAAGAACATGTATAAAAGTCCAGGGCGAGATCGAAGAGAGAGAATCTTGCGGGAAACGCAAAGGCGGGTAAGGTTTTTTTTTGGCAACAATGGAAACGTTTCCATTATTGTCAAAACGCCTTCGTTCTTGTGGATTATAAGTTTGTTTACGGCAGTAATTAAAAACAGGGGGTGTGAAATGAAGCTGGGCGCATATAAAAGAGGGATATCCTTAATAATTTTTTTTGTGACACTGTTGGAGGGGGCGCATTTATCCCGCGCGGATAAAATGCCCCGGGAAACAAAGCTTGCCGCGGAATCTTTGTTCGCGGGGGCGCATATGACAGAAACCGCTGATATTAATTGGAGCGGGCTTAAAAAGGACGCAAGGCTTCAATATTGTGTTTTACGTATAGCAAATATTTTTTTCAGTGCCAGGGAAAATGGGTGGCCGGAAGATTTTCCGGAATATGTCGCCGGTATTGAATTGAAGGAAGAACTGGAAGAGATGAAAAAAAAGAATGTTGAAATAGTTTTTCCGGATATCCGGGGAACAGATGGGAAAGTTTTTATTTGTTATAAAAATGGCGGGAAAGAATATGGGTTGTCAATTGTAGAGAAAAAAATCCTCCGGGAATATATGTGGAGGCAGGATTTGGGGATATCCGGGAAATATGCTGTTTTGCCCGAGTTAGCGCAGGATGAAAACAGAATGAAGAGAGCTCCGGGTGTCCGCGGAATTTCGCCGGGGATAATTAATTTCAAACAGGGAAAACAGGAGCAGAGCGCTGAGGAAAGTAACGTAAAACTGGTACCTCTTACCAGAGAGCTTGCGCTGCGGCACGCCGATAACTTTACGGGTTTATACAACATGATAAATGGTGCGGACTGGACGGCAGAACAGCTTACCGCTGATTGCTGGGAAAAGGGCCAATTCGGACAGAAAGAGAAAAGAAGTTTCCCCGGAAAGTGGGAAAACAGTTTCGCGGCTTTCAATACGCGGGGAGAACCGGTCGGCATTCTTATCGCTTATATAAGGACGGGCAGCGAGATTCCCGGGATAGAAGAGGATTCATTATATATACATGGCTTAGCCGTTGATCCTTCCTGCCGTGGAATGGGTATAGGAACAGCCTTGATCGAAAAAGCGGCAGAGATGTTGACCCGGAAAGCCGATAAAGGAGGAGAAGGGATAAAACATGTTTCTGTCATATCTCTGCAGACAGGTGTGGATAATGCGCGGGCTCAAAAATTGTATGAAAAAACAGGGGTTAAGAGGATAGGGATCAAAAAATACACGGATCATAATGACTACATATATTCCGCGTATATCCCTCGGCGTCCGGGGTTTTCCGGTTGTATTCTGGATATGAGTGACGATGAAATACTGGGTTTGTTTAATCCGTATTATGTGGAGCTTAAAAAACACTGCTGGTCAGACTGGATGTTAGCCAGGAAAATGGCTATCATGCTCGGCGTACAGGAAGGCAGCGCGGATATGAATCTTCTGCGCGTTATTTGCCTTTCCCATGATCTCGGAGGAGTACTCGGATATTTACCTGACGAACTTATCGAAAAGAAAATAAACAATATGCTTGAAAAACATAAGATCCAATACCAGGGCATGACAGCCGGGGAGATAATGGATAGCCTGGAAGGCGCGGGGGAAAAACTGTCTCCGTTGGAGGTAAACCTGGTACACACTTAGAACCACGACATGAATTCTTTAAGAAAGCTTGACGAGAAAGGGATAAAAATCCCGGATGAAGTAAGATGGATGATATCCTCGCATATGGATGTTCCCGTGAAAGGCCTTGAAAAATGGCCTGAAAATATAAGGCGCGTATTTTTATGTTTTATAACAGCGGATGTTTTTGAAGGAGGGAACAAATACTACAGGTCTCCCCTGACAACTATTAAAGGCACATGGCCTGAACCTGTTGAAAAGACTTTGAACTTTCTGCGCGAAAAAAAGCTCGCGTCTTCACAGGAGATCCGGGAGGACCTTGGAAAAGTAGAAAATTTTATTTTGTCAGGAGGGCTGGACGAGGAGATACGGTTCAGCAGGTCGCCGCTGGAAAAAACTCAAATAGCGAGGTATGAACCGTATGGTATCAGAGCGAAAATAGAGATGGCGATGGGTATAATAAGCGCTTTTCTGAAAAAAGGCGCTCTGCCGCGCGGGCCGGAGAAAGGTTTTAACCGGAGTAGAACCACGGCTGAGATAAAAAATGAGGCGTGTAAACTGGCGGATAAAATTGACAAAATACTGATGGAATATCAGAACGATCAAAACACAGGGAAGGAGATACCGCCCGCTGTGGCATCCGCGGCGGCAGGGATAAAACACAGTAAAACTGAGCTGGAGGTGAACGGTTTTATCTCCTCTGTTATGGCTGTGGCGCTTTCCGCTAAACAAAAGGGGCGAAACCTGATAATAGGTTTTGAGACTGACTGGATCCCGGGATACGCGGAGAGGGGCATACAGCGGCAAATACTCAACCCTGTTATAAGCAGGATCGAGTCTCTGGCGGCAAGCCTCAGGGAAAAAGGAATTGATAATGTCATAATAGTTCATAAAAACAGTAAGGATCTCGGAGAAGGGCTTTTATCCGCGGCGCGTGATACTTCTACGGATCCTTCAGATATGGTCATACTCGCGTCTAACAGAACCGTGAATTCTTCGGGTTTTGATGTTCTGAGGGATCCTGAAAACGGGAAGAGACCTTTCATAGCTTCGGTAGACCCTTCCGGGCTTATGGAGTTTTATGAAAAGAACGGGCCTTTTGCTGAAAAACAGTTCGACGCCCGTATAATTGAAATGATGACAATAGCCCTGGAGGTAGCGATGGGAAAGGAATGCCCTGGGGCGACTATAGTAAAAAAATACTACAGGGATTTACGAAAAATAGTATTTCTGCCCGGAGCGGATGCTGTCAACTGCGGGGAACTCGTCGATGAGTACCGAGTGAAAGAAAAAATCATGAGGGACGCTTAGCCCGCATTTCTCAGTGCGCCACGAATGATCGCAAAAGTGGTCAGCGCTTTACATAAGATGAGAGTAGGCCTCTCGAAGCCGTCTTGCAGGAGAAGGCTTCAAACTGCCAGAATGCTGCTCGGAGTGTAAACTTG
>JBDRAX010000156.1:0-15659 GCA_043823375.1 Candidatus Omnitrophota bacterium
TCATCCATATCATCGATATAATTAGTCTCACATTCCACGAGACATAGCCCGGCATTAAATGAATTTCTATAAAAAATTCTGGAAAAACTCTGGCCGATTACCGCGCGTAATCCGCTCGACTTCAAGGCTATCGGCGCGGACTCCCTTGATGGCCCACATCCGAAATTCTGGCCCGCCACAAGAAAGTCTCCGGGTTTTACCTTCCGGCTGAAACCTTCTTCCATGTCTTCAAAAAGATGTTTCACGAGCGCTTCAGGATCATGCTCATTTTCACTGAATCTAACTGGAAGAATATCTTCGGTGCTTATATTGTTCTTTAATTTCAGACGGTGAACATAATTCGCCACTATTACCTCCTCCATTTTCAAAATTGCGATATCAGGATATTCGAAAGGATCTCAGTTTTTTATTTTTATTCCCCTCGGATCCGCTATTTTTCCTGCCAGAGCGGTCGCGACAGCAGTCGCGGGACTGCCCAAATAAACAAAGGCATTCGGATTACCCATTATCCCTTTTAAATTCCTGTTAGAAGTCGAAAAGGCGTTTTCGCCGTCAGCCAGTACCCCCTGATGCGTCCCTACACAAGGGCCGCATCCCGGATTATTTATTACAGCACCTGCCTTTACAAAAATTTCCAAATATTTTTTCTTCAATATCTCAAGATATACCTTCTTTGATGCCGGTGTTATTATCAATTTCACGCCGTGAGCGACTTTTCTGCCCTTCAGCATTCTAGCGGCTATTTCCAGGTCCTCAAATCTCCCGTTAGCGCATGTCCCTATATAGACCTCGTTCACCGGCACACCCAGTACTTCGTGAACATCCCACACATTATCAACAGTATCCGGACAGGAAACCTGAGGGACCAGATCCGAAATATTATATTCTTTAACCTGGAGATACCTCGCGTCTTCATCCGGTTCAACAGGCCTGGGTTCTCTTACTGAATGCCGTTTAAGCCAGTCAAACGTCTTCTTATCCGCGCGCATTATACCGCATTTTGCTCCCATTTCAGCCGACATATTCGCTATTGTAAAACGCGCGTCCATACTCAATGTGTCTATCACCCCACCGTAAAATTCAATACTTTTATATGCGGCACCTGACGCGCCAATGTCTTTAATAATATGCAGGATAATATCCTTGGCATATACCCCTTTCGGGATATTGCCGTTAATAACAACCTTGATCGTCTCCGGAACCCGAAACCAGCTTTTCCCGCATGTGATAGCTATAGCTAAATCAGTAGCACCTACTCCCATGGAAAGAGCATTCAGCGCGCCATAAGTACAAGAATGAGAATCAGCCCCGATTATAAGGTCGCCACATGTAATATTGCCCATTTCAGATATCACTTCATGGCAGATACCATGTCCTATGTCATAGATAACTATCCCATATTCCCTGGCAAACTTACGCATTTTCGCGTGAGCTTCAGAAACACCGATACTCGGGCTTGGCGCGGAATGATCCATTACCATACAGAATTTTTCTCTGCTGAAAATCTTTTTTACGCCTAAATTCTGAAAACTATCGATTATCCTGCCGCTGGTATTATCCTGGCCGAAACAGAAATCCACATTGGCGACAACAATATCACCAGCCTTAACCCTTCTCCCGGCATGCTCCGATAATATTCTTTCAGAAATCGTCTGTCTCATAAAATATACCACCCTTTAATTACACTACACTATTAACCCAATCAATAATCCTGTCTACTCCATTTTTGATCGTCGCCAGATCCGTAGCAAAACTTATGCGTATAAAATAATCTTCACCAAAAGGCCCCCCGGGTATTACGGCGACCTTCTTGTCCGCAAGCAGTCTGTTTGAAAACGTCAAAGAATCCATTCCTGTTTCAGATATATCGCAAAAAAGATAAAATGCCCCTTGGGGGTTAAGCGGTTTAAGCCTCGTACAACTGGAAAAATATCCCATCAAAGCGTTCCTTCTATCCTGGAACATAACACGGTTCTTTTCCATATAGCCGTCAAGATCCGCTGAAAGAGCCGCTTCCGCCGCCGCCTGACTGATCGAACATGGATTAGATGTGGAATGGCTCTGCAAAGTAGTGACCATCTTCATAATATTTTTATCTCCCGCCGCGTATCCGATCCTCCATCCCGTCATTGAATAACTTTTAGAAACTCCGTTAACGACAATCGTAGAAGCTTTAATCTCCGGGGATAAAGCGGCTATGGAAAAATGCCTGTTCGCGTCAAATATTATCTTTTCATATATCTCATCACTTATCAGAAGAATCCCCTTATCAAGACATATCCCGGCTATTTCCCTCAATTCGCTTTCTGAATAAACCACACCCGCGGGATTCGAAGGGCTGTTCACGATCAAAGCTTTGGTCCTTTGAGTAATTGCAGACAATATATCCTTAGCCTTAACCTTGAACCCGTCTTCTTTTTTTGTATGTATGATCCTTGGTATACCTCCCGCAAGCTTGACCATTTCAGGATAGCTCAGCCAATAGGGATGAACGATCAATATTTCATCACCGGGAATACACAATACCTGAATAATATTAAAAAGCGAATGTTTCGCGCCATCTGATACGACTATCTCGTCCGGGTCATATTTTAAGCCATTGTCTTTTTCCAATTTACGGCAGATCATTTTTTTAAGAGATAATGTACCGCTGGACGGAGTATATTTCGTATTCCCTGCCCGAATCGCTTTTATGGCCGCGTCTTTGATAATATCCGGAGTATCAAAATCCGGTTCACCCGCCGCAAGGACTATAACGTCTTCCCCTGCCTGTGCCATCGCTTTTGCTTTAGATGTAATCGCAAGCGTAGCTGAAGGCTGCACAGATAATACTTTTTCCGAAAATTTCATTCCCCGCTCCTTCGGCACCTATCCATTTTTTTATAGAATGTAGTTCAGTTACTATTATTAGCGAATTTATTAAAATAACATAATATTGATAGAATGACAAGAGAGAAAACTGCTAATTTTTGCAATTTCAGAATAACTTTACTGCTTATTCTGACTCCCTGAAAACATAAATATGACATACAATCCGCGTGCTATCTTTTTAGAACATTAACCTGCCCGGGATTATCAATAAGTATCCTGATACCATCCCTCTCCTCAACTTTACCAAATATTTCAATTTTCTTATTTTTATAAAATGTCAATGGTTCGAACCCCTTATCGACGAATAATTGACAGTTTTTCTTAAAAATAATAAGCGGGATACTAACATCATTACTCCCGGATAACACTAAAACCACTTTATTATCAGAAAAATACGTTTCAGATACTTTTCCCCTCGCAATAACATATTTCCCGACATAGCCCGCCATATCTTTTGAGGATATTTCTTTAATGCCCGCCCATATACCGGCCTTTTCACTGAGTGCTTTTTCCTGCGCCTTTACAAAAGAAGCAAGATACCGTATATTGGGCGGAAAAGTATAAACATACGCATAACCTTTTTTCAAAAGTTCCCGATTTACCATAATATCATCGACATATACATATGCGAGCCACCGCTTGTATTGATCCTCCTTTTCAATATCAAACTCCAGCCGGACAGTCTTTCCCTCTACAAGTTCAGCGTTATACTTTTTAGCGTCAACCGCAAAAGGCTCGGGGGTCAAAAATAAATTTTCCGTATTCCCGTCTTGAAGTCTCTGGAGTATTTATGCCTATATACCGCACAAACCTGCCGTTTGACAGTTTAACCGTATCTCCGTCGATCACACTAATTACTCTATAACTCCGGGATATCGGACTATCGGCGTTTTTAGCATTTGTATCGTATCCGTACAGTAAAAAAAACAGAAAAAGGGAAACAAGGGATCTCTGTAAAACCCAAAACTCCCGTTTTCTTGTACCCATGATTTCTCAGCTCCCGGCGAGATTAGTGATTTCAGGATAAAAATCCTTATATGCTTGACATAGACTTTTCAACACACACCCGCGGCACGCCGGCTTAAGTGCCTTGCAGGTACTGCGACCATGCGCGATCAGTAAATTAGATAATTTTCCCCATTTATCACGCGAGAATAGAGACATAAGATCATTTTCGATTTTTTCAGGGTCTGTTTTTACACTGAAGCCCAATCTGCCACTTAACCGTTTGACATGCGTATCAACAGCTATCCCTTCGTTCTTCCCGAAAATATTGTACAGCACGACATTGGCAGTTTTTCTGGCGACACCCGGAAGTTTGATGAGATCCTGTATATCCCCTGGGACCTCCCCGAAAAAATCATCAATTATCATATTTGCCGCGGCAATAATATTCCGCGCTTTATTTTTATAAAAACCGGTCGAATGTATTTCCTCCTCGAAAAGCGTAATATCTGCCGCCGCGTAATCCGCGGCAGTTTTATATTTCAGGAACAATTTATCCGTGACAATATTAACGCGGGCATCAGTACACTGAGCTGAAAGTATCGTAGCGACAAGAAGTTGCAGCGCGTCTTTATAGTTCAACGCGGTTTTCACATCCGCGTACTCGCGCTCCAGAAGTTTGAATATCTGATCCGCTTTATTTTTATCCATATATCCTCCCGCACGGCAATAACGGCCTTCCATTCACTCTGGTCCGAACGTTTAATAACGGCAGGTTATTTACGCCTGAACCTTTTTTCCAGTTCATTCAGTTTTATATCTATCATTGTCGGTCTCCCATGGGGACAGGTAAAGGGCAGTTCACAGCTATTAAGCTGGCCTATAAGAGTACTCATTTCCGTGTCGTTGAGCGCTTCCCCCGATTTTATAGCAGCCCTGCAAGCGGTCAGTTTCAGGAACTCATCGAATAAATCATTTTTATCATGATCCCGGGACGATAAATCGGACAAGACATCGCAGACAATCTTACGTGTATCCTTTTCCTTCAAAATGCCTGGGACAGACTGGATAACAAACGATCTTTCCCCGAAAGGTTCGATATTAAAACCGATCCGCCTGAAATCTTCCGTTACTTGTTCCATTAAAACCGATTCATGCGCGGAAAGGTCAAGCCTGACAGGAAATAACATATTCTGCGACTCCACATCCTTCGTACGGATCATCCGGGAAAAAGACTCATAAAGTACCCGCTCATGCGCCGCGTGCTGATCTATAACCCGCACGGCATCCTCCATTATCTTCACAATATAACAGTTACTGATCTGAAACAACTTATCGCCGCTGCCGGAATAAACGTTTTCAGACGGTAAACATGAAACCTGTTCTTTCGTCTTTTGCTGTGCGTCACCTTCAGGGAAATCATACGTAAATACTTCCTGCACATCAGCGATAGTTTCAAAAAAACGATCCGGCGCTGGGGACGCGCCAATATCATTAACCTCCGGCATCGCTGTCTCCGCGGCGGGATTATCAATAAATGTTTTAATTTCTCTGAATTTTTCTTTTACCGCGCGCCGGACGATCTCCTTGATTTTATTTTCCTCAGTAAATTTAACCTCGAGCTTAGCAGGATGCACGTTAACATCGATTGCCGAGGACGGAACGGTTAAAAACAGGACTGCAGACGGATATCGCCCCCTTTCCAGCAGGCTTTTATATGCCAGATACACTGCTTCCGACAAAACTTTATTTCTGACATACCGGCCGTTAATAAAAAACACCTGCCCGCGTTTATCCCGTTTAGTATACGCCGGATGGCTGACAAAACCATTAAGCGCATAGTCATCACTATCGGCATCGACTTCGGCCATATGGTCAGTAAAATCCCCCCCCATGACGAGGCGTATCCTTTCTACAGCATTGAGTTCCAGAGGCGCGTGCAGCAGGCATCTTCCGCTGTGACTTAATTTAAATTCGATATGAGGGTTAGAAATAATAAATCTTCCGACAACAGCTACGATCTCGGATAATTCGGTAGATTCCTTTTTCAAAAACTTAAGTCGGGCAGGAACATTAAAAAAAAGATTTCTTACTTCTATTGTCGTTCCACGTGAACGTCCGGCAGGCCTCGTCTTGAGTATCTCACCGCTCTCAAGATATAAATATACACCGCCGTTTACTGTCCCCGTACTTGTGGTGATGTCAACCCTTGAAACAGCGGCAATACTCGCGAGGGCTTCACCGCGGAACCCCAATGTTTTAATCTTTTCAAGGTCTTCGATCTGCGATATTTTGCTTGTCGCGTGCCGCAAAAAGGCTCTCTTAGCGTCTTCCAGCGCCATACCTTCTCCGTTATCCGCCACTCTGATAAGCTGCTGCCCCGAGGACTGGATCTCTACTTCTATGCTGTCAGCGCCTGCGTCAATGGAATTATCGATCAATTCTTTGACAGCCGACGCGGGCCTTTCCACGACTTCACCGGCGGAAATTTTTCCTATAACATCTTCTGTTAATAAATTTATTTTACTTATTTCCATCTCGTTCTCCCGCTATGCCCTGTACTAAGAGTACCGTACGGATATAATCATCATTTTTTTGTTTCCGCCTTTTTCCTGAATTCCGCCATCTTCTGTAATGCCTCCAATGGGGTCAATTTATTTATATCGAGATCAAGTATCTCATTTATGACCGAATGCGGAACGCACCTGTCTTCAAAAAGATCAAACTGTTTCTCTTTGGCCTTGCTGTTATCCGCGAACCGTGAACGGATATTCCCGAAAAAAGAATCTTTCTGCAGATTGCCAAGTATCTCTCGGGCCCTTTTGACCACAGCCTCAGGCATACCCGCGAGTTTCGCGACATGGATACCGAAACTCTCATCACAACTGCCTTCTTTCACCCTGTAAAGAAAAACTATATCATCATCCCATTCCTGAACCGCAAGATGATAATTTTTTATCCCCTTCATCAATTTTGTAAGCTCGGTAAGTTCATGAAAATGCGTCGCAAAAGTCGCTTTAGCGCCGCAAAGATTGTGATGGATAAATTCGACAACAGCCCACGCTATCGAAACACCGTCAAAAGTACTGGTCCCTCTTCCGATCTCATCCAGTATGATCAGGCTCCTGTTTGTGGCGTTATTCAGTATATTCGCGGTTTCCAGCATCTCAACCATGAAAGTGCTCATCCCATGATATAGCCTGTCGGACGCGCCTACGCGCGTAAAGATCCTGTCCACCACACCTATTTCCGCTTCTTTTGCCGGGACAAAACTGCCTATCTGCGCCATTATTGTAATAAGGGCGATCTGCCTTATATAAGTTGATTTTCCCGCCATATTTGAGCCTGTTATAATAAAAATCCTGTTCCCCGCGTCATCCATCAGCAAGTCATTAGGCACAAACTCTTTATCCTTAAGTATCCTCTCAAGTACAGGATGCCTCCCCTCGACAATACGTAAAACTCTCCCATCATTCACCCCGGGCCTGACATAGCGATTCTTGAGCGCGACTTCCCCCAGATTGGATAAAACATCAAGGCTGGATATCTGATCCGACGTCCTTTTGAGCCGGTCTATCTGCTTACTTAATGTTCTGCGCAAGTCACAAAATATCTCATATTCCAGCAGTTTTATCCGCTCTTCCGCTCCTATTATTCTGGATTCATATTCCTTAAGATCTTCGGTAATAAAACGTTCCGCGTTAACCAGTGTCTGTTTCCTGACATAATCGGACGGGACTTCCGAAAGATTGGCCTTGGTAACTTCTATATAATAACCGAAGATTTTGTTATACCCGACTTTTAAAGAATTGATCCCCGTTCTTTTTATCTCTTTTTCCTGGAGATCCGCCACCCAGTCTTTTCCATTCGAAACCAGAGACCGTAATTCATCCACTTCCGCGGAATAGCCATTTCGTATTATTCCGCCATCTTTAATCCCGGCAGGCGGACTATCCATAAGACAGGATTCTACCAGCTCAACCACGTCATCAAGCTCGTCCATGCCTGAAACCACCTCTTTAAGCATTAAAGGCATCTCCCCGGAAAAGCCTACCTTGAGCTGACTAATATTTTTAATAGACGAGGCAAGCGCCAAAATATCCCTTGAATTAGCGGTTTCCAGGCTTATTTTATTTGAAAGCCTCTCAATATCACATATATTTTCGAGTAGTTTCCTTATCTTATTTCTGCGCCCGGTATCCAGAACAAAATATTCCACGCAGTCAAGCCTGGCCCGAATTTCTTTAACATCCAGAAGCGGATTCAAAATCTCTCTCTTTAGTTTTCGCTTACCCATCGGGGTCATGGTTTGATCAAGCACATCAAACAAAGTCCACTTTGCGGTAAGGTCTTCTTGGTTTTGAATAAGCTCTAAATGACGATGAGAATTTCTATCCAGGCTCATATACCTGCTTACACTGTAAGTAGTTATTACATCGAGATTATTGAGACTGGTTTTCTGCGTATCTTTGAGATATTTCAGAAGAGCTCCGGCCGCGCCTATCGCGTAGGGCAGGTTGTGACAACCGAACCCCTCAAGGCTTTCAACTCTGAAATGATTTTTAATGGTCTTAAATGATAGCTCATAGTCATACATCCAATCGTCATTCACTGTCAGAGCCCCGAGGTTCACGTCCCGTATTTTTTTAAAAGTTTCATCTTTCGCCAGACTCGCCGGCACAAGACACTCAGAAGGGGAAATTTTGTATAATTCAGAAAAAAGGTCTTCCATTTTAGCCAACTCAGCGACATGAAATTCACCCGTTGAAATATCAGCATATGCCAGGCCGCATATACCGGATCTGATATTAAGTGACATTATATAATTGTTTACAGCATCATCGAGAAGGCCGTCCGCCATAAAAGTCCCTGGCGTAATGATACGAGTGATCTCCCGTTTGACGATTTTTTTCCCAGGCTGAGGCTCCTCTGTCTGTTCACATATAGCCACTTTCTTGCCGTGCTTTATCAAACGCGCGATATAGTTCTCCGCCGCGTGATATGGCACTCCGCACATGGGTATTTTGCTGTTCCCCTTTCCACCCGCTCTGGACGTCAATGTTATGTGAAGCAAACGGGTTGCCTCTACCGCGTCATCAAAAAACATCTCATAAAAATCACCAAGCCGGAAAAACAGGATAGAATCTGTATTTTTCTCTTTGATATCCAGATACTGCCGTATCATCGGCGTCAGTTCAGTTTCCATTCTGTATGTACCTCAAAATTCAAAAAAGAATTAAAAATAAAACGCGGGTTAGGCGTTTCTTGCTCGTGAAAACATTATATCACGAAAAAAAACACATAACCCGCAAAATGTGCACACACCCCAGAAAATAACATCATCCCATTGATTTTCTCTGGAATCTCCTTAACAGACCTTTTTTTGAAACCTTTTTCTGTTCGTTCTTAGCTTTCTCTTTCTTCACATCCTCTATGGAACGTTCCTCTTTTTCCTCGATATCTATTTCAGGAGCGGAGTGCCCTTTAGTTTTTTTAGTCTCTTCCTTCTGTTCAGTCTCAGTTGCCGTTTTTTTCGATGTTTTGGATTTCTTTTTCAAACCCTTCTGATCTTTTTTTGTTTTTTCCGTACCAAGAAGCTTTTCATCGGATATGGTTCTTTTAGTAAGCTCAATGATAGCCACTTGAGCTCCATCACCTTTCCTGGTCCGCAAAGCCATTACCCGCGTATATCCCCCCGGCGTATCCTTATAAAGAGGCGCTATAGCGTCAAAAAGGACTTTAACCATATCCTTATCGCATAGTTTCTGAAACGCCTTCCGCCTGGCGCTAACCGAATCCGGGTTATTTTTCGCAAGCGTGATCAAAGGCTCCGCAAAAGTCCGCAAAACTTTCGCCTTAGCCATTGTTGTTTCGATCCTCTGATATTTAAAAAGGTCATTAGCCAAACACTTCAACGTCGCTTTTCGCACACTGGTTCTTCTATTCAATCTCCCCTTTTTCTTCTGGTGCCTCATCTATCGTCCTTCCTTTTTTATTTAAAGGATAGCTTAGACTTATCCTTCACATTCTTCATCAATTTCTATACCCAGATGTAAACCCATCGACTGGAGAACCGCACTTATCTCATTCAAGGACTTCTTTCCGAAATTCTTGTACTTGAGCATTTCAGTTTCTTTTTTTCGCACTAAATCACCTATAGTTCGTATATTCGCTTCCGCAAGGCAGTTAGAACTTCTCACTGATAATTCCAGTTCTGAAATGGGCTTGCTCAATTTTTTATGGAGTTCTCTTTTTTCTTTTGTTTCAGCCTCTTCTTCCTCAATATCTTCCGGCAGTTTTCCAATGCTGATAAAAACGTCAAGATGCCGCTGCAGAATATTAGACGCGTAGAGAAGAGTTTCTTTAGGATCCATACTTCCGTTGGTAAATATCTCCAGCACAAGTTTATCATAATCGGTAATATGCCCCACTCGTGTATTTTCCACTTCAATATTCACTCTTTTAACCGGAGAAAAAAGTGCGTCAACGGGAATAACACCTACGGGATCTTCCGGTGTTTTGTTCCTTTCCGCCGGCACATATCCCCTGCCCCTCTCCACCTTAAGCTCCATCTCGAACTTGGTGTCTTCAGTCAAAGTAGCTATGTGGTGATCAGGATTGATTATCTCTACCGTCTCATCAACCTTTAGATCCTTGGCTGTGACAGCCCCTTTTTTATTCACGCTTAAAAATATAGGTTTTGGAGTTTTAAAATGAGACGCAAGTACCAAACCCTTAATATTCATGACAATCTCAGAAACATCTTCATATACTCCCGGTATTGTGCCGAACTCATGCAATGCGCCGTCTATTTTTATTTGTGTAACTGCTGTACCTTCTATTGACGAGAGCAGAACCCTCCGCAACGAATTACCTATTGTTATACCATAGCCTTTTTCAAACGGTTCAGCTACTACCTTTCCATAAGTTTTAGTAAATGAACCCTCTTCAAACACGATCCTTTTAGGTAATTCAAAATTCTTTAATTTCATACCCATTGCGTATATCCTCCTTTTATAGGATTGGCCACTGCCATATGCGCCGCGTCCTGCCAAAACCTTGTTTCCGTCGTTATCTTATCTTGCCTGCACTACTTCGAATACAACTCGACAATAAGGTTCTCCTGAAAAACCATCCCGATATCCGCCTTTGCCGGCAAACGTTTAACTTTCACGGAAAGATTTTCACTAGACACTTCTAACCATTCCGGTATCATGCGATCCGACAATATTTTTGCCGTTTCCATGATCACCTTTTTTTGATTATCGCTACCGGTCAGTTTTATTTCATCTCCAGCTTTCACAACATATGAAGGTATGTCAACTTTTCTGCCGTTAACTTTCACGAATCTATGCCGCACGATCTGACGAGCCTTCGGCCGGGAAGCCGCGAAATTCGCCCTGAATACAAGATTATCCAGTCTTCGTTCAAGGAACTGAAATAACACTTCACCGGTAGTCCCTTTAGACTGTTCCGCTTTTCTAAAATAGTTTTTAAACTGTTTCTCGAGAACCCCATAATATCTTTTAGCCTTCTGTTTTTCTCTGAGCTGAGTTGCGTAATCAGAAAACTTGCCGCGTTTTCTTTTCTGCCCATGTTGCCCGGGAGCAAAGTCTCTTTTAATGAATGTACATTTAGCGGATGTACACCTTGTCCCTTTAAGAAACAATTTCTCATTCTCCCTTCGACAAAGCCTGCATGATGGTGTTATTCTTCTTGCCATTTATTATTGCTCCTTATTCTTTTATGCTGTTTACCGGATACTTCACATTATGCCGGAAAAACAGCGGCTTAGTTATTTTTTTCTACACTCTTCTTCTTTTTCTCGGCCTGCATCCATTATGTGGTGTCGGCGTCAAATCCATAATAGAATTGACCATAAGCCCTTCAGACCGTACGCTTCTTGCCGCGCTTTCTTTTCCCGCACCTGGTCCCTTGACAAAAATATCCACCTCTTTAATCCCATGTGCTTTTGCTTTTTTCACAGCGTCTTTTGCCGCGACACTTGCGGCAAACGGTGTTGATTTTCGGGAACCTTTAAAACCAACGATCCCGGGGGAACTCCAGCATATAATTTCCCCCTTCGTGTCCGTTACTGAGACAATTGTATTATTGAATGTCGCGTGCACATAAACACGCCCACTCGTCACTTTTTTAGTTATTTTTTTGCGCCGTTTAGTTTTACTTTTCGTCTGCACTGTTTCCCCTTTATCATTTTTTTTCAACGAATTACGGTTTATTTACCAGCCACCGTTTTCCTCATTGCTTTATCTTTATATGCACCTATTGTTCTTTTTGGGCCCTTGCGTGTACGTGAATTAGTTTTTGTCCGCTGACCGCGCACAGGGAGACTTTTTTTATGACGCAGGCCTCTATAAGTTCCTACCGTCATTAACCTTTTGATATTGCCTGCCTGCAATCTTCTCAAATCTCCTTCTACCTGATATCTTTCCTGGATTATATGCGTAATCGCGCTGATTTCATGATCATCCAGATCCTTTGCTCTTTTATCTGGAGATATGCCGGCCTCCTTCAAAATTAAATTCGCTCTGGCTCTGCCGATCCCATAAACATACGTCAACGATATTTCTATCCTTTTTTCTTTGGGTATATCTATACCTATAATTCTTGGCATCCTTTACTTCTCCTTATTGATTTTTTATACAGAAAAATCTATGGAAAATTTATCTCCATACGAAATACCACGAAAAATTATCCCTGTTTCTGCTTATGTTTCGGTTCTTTGCAAATAACACGGACGGTTCCTTTCCGCTTGATAATTTTGCAATTCCCGCATATTTTTCTCACACTTGATCTGACTTTCATAATCATCTCTCTCTCTTTATTATTCTACCCTTCTCCAAATCATATGGCGACATCTCCACGGTAACTCTATCGCCCGGTACAATCCTGATAAAATACATCCTCATTTTTCCTGAAACATGGGCGAGCACAACATGCCCATTATCTAATCTTACTTTAAACTTAGCATTCGGCAATGTCTCTATGATTTCGCCATCTGCTATTATCGGTTCCTCTTTTGGGATCATGTCATTATCTCCGCTTTTTTGGGACACACCATTACCGTATTTTCAAAATGTGCTGACAACTTTTTATCTTTTGTAACTGCTGTCCAACCATCCGGCAATATACACACTTCCCTTGTCCCCTGGTTTATCATCGGTTCTATAGCTAACAACAACCCGGTTTTCATAACCGGCCCGTATCCCTTTTCGCCATAATTTGGAACTTCCGGTGCTTCATGTAATTTTCTTCCTATCCCATGTCCTACAAACGCTCTTACTTCTTGATAGCCAGCCTCTTTTGCCACTGTTTGAATGGCATACGAAATATCAGAAATGCGATTTCCTGAAACTGCCTGCTCAATCCCTTTCCGCAGGCATTCCTGCGTCACGTCAATAAGTTGCTTCGTTTCACTGTCAATCCGGCCTACTGTAAAAGTCCTCGCTGCGTCTGTATAAAATCCATTTTTTTTAACGCCTACATCAAGCCCGATTATATCGCCCTCCCTGAGGACTATTTCCTCAGACGGAATACCGTGAACAATCACTTCGTTTATCGAAGCGCATATAGTTGCCGGATATCCCCGATAACCTTTAAATGCGGGTGTTGCACCTTTTTCAAGTATCATCTCTTCGATCTTAGCATCCAGATATGCGGTAGATATACCTTCTTTTATTACTCTGTTACACCAGATAAATATATCGCGTATAATTTTACCGCATTCTCTGATTTTCAGGATATCCGACTCATTCGTAAGAATCGTCAAACTACCCACCCCTCAGACCTAAAGAGGTTATCAACATGTTCAAAGAGCTCGACTGCGGGAATATCACCATTTACTTCGCGTAACAACCCCTCGTCGCGATAAAAACTGATCAAATCTTTTGTTTGATCCTCATATACTTTTAAGCGGTTCTTGACTGTATTTACACTGTCATCCTCACGCTGTATAAGAGCAACAACACAACTGTCGCAAAAACCATCTTTTTTCGGAGGCATATTTGTAATGTGGTAATTCTTTCCGCATTTCGGACATACGCGCCTTCCTGAAAGCCGCTGTATAGCTACGTCTTCCGAAGTTTTAAAAAAAAGCACGCACTTCAAAGACCTCGCTGTTCTTTTCAACGCCTCATTCAACGACTCTGCCTGTATACATGTCCTGGGGTAGCCATCCAGAATAACCCCACCTTGAGCATCGTCTTTGCTCATCCGTGCTATAACAGCCTGTGTAACGATATCGTCTGGAACAAGCTCTCCCTTATTTATATACTTCTGTGCTTCTTTTCCGACGTCAGAGCCTTCTTTTATAGCAGAACGAAGCATATCCCCAGTTGAAATATGAAGGAGCTTATAGGCTTTTATCAGATGCGCAGCCTGTGTGCCTTTACCAGCTCCGGGCGGGCCCAGAAGAACGATATTAAAAGGATTATTAGCCATTATGAAAGTCTCCCCTTAACTCTTCCTTTTTTCATAAAACCTTCGTAATGCCTCATTAACATATGAGACTCAATCTGCCTCATTGTGTCAAGCATAACACCAACTACAATGAGAAGGCCTGTACCGCCGAAAAAGCTCGCGACTAAAAACGGTATTCCCAACTGACCGTTAATAACACTCGGCAAAACAGCAATGATAGTAAGAAAAACAGCTCCCGGCAAGGTAATCCTTGTCATAATAAAATCAAGATATTCCGCGGTCTGCTTGCCCGGTCTTATACCGGGGACAAACCCTCCAAATCGTTTCATATTATTCGCCATATCAATGGGATTGAACGTAATAGCCGCATAAAAATAACAGAAAAACAAGATCAGCAGAGAATAAATAAAATAATAAAGCGGTTTTCCCATCATTAGCGCGCTGGCTAACCCCTGTATTGCTTTATTGGGTACAAGCCCTGCAATTGTTGCGGGGAAGAGCAGAATGGATTGGGCAAAAATAATCGGGATAACACCGCCCTGGTTCACTCTAAGAGGAATATATGTACTCTGCCCCCCATAAATCCTTCTTCCAACAACTCTTTTAGCGTATTGTATCGGTATTTTTCTCTGTCCCTGCGTTATTAACACAACAGCCACAATAACTGCAACAAACATAAGCGCGAGAAAAACGATTTTAAACGGATCAATCTGCGCTTGCCCCTGTGAACCGGGTGTTGCAAGTGATATAAGCTGTATAAACGCCGCCGGCAGCCTGGAGATAATACCTGCTGTAATAATCAGGGAAATCCCGTTCCCAATTCCTTTTTCCTGAATCTGTTCACCGAGCCACATAATGAATGCGGTGCCTGTAGTCAATGTAATCACTGTTAAAATCCTGAAACCCCACCCGGGAAACTGAACTATCTGTAAGCCCTGAAAGTGTCCGGGATTTTCAAGCCACAAAGCGATAAAAAATGCCTGAATTATCGAAAGCACGATCGTACCATAACGCGTATATTGAGTAATCGCCTTTCTTCCTTCTTCCCCCTCCCTGGCCAGACGTTCCAATGCAGGGATAACTGTTGTAAGAAGCTGCAGGATAATGGACGCCGAAATATAAGGCATTATGCCCAGCGCGAATATCGTCAGTCGGCTCATTGCACCGCCTGAAAACATGTTCATGATGCCAAAAAGCGTCCCACCCTGAGTCTGGGCGATATTATCAAAAAATTGGGCAAGTTTTAAACCATCAATTCCAGGCGTTGGTACAAAAGCACCTATACGGTATACGACAATAAGACCTAACGTAAATAAAATTTTCTTTTTTAAATCCGGGATCTTTACAATATTTTTTATGGCTTCAAACACTGTTTTCTCCTTACCGTTTACAGTAATTCAGTC
>JBDRAX010000157.1:0-2215 GCA_043823375.1 Candidatus Omnitrophota bacterium
TCCTCACGCAACGGAAGGGAAGATGGGGTTCTTAGGACGCTTACTCATATTCTCAGTATAATTTCAAAAACACAAAAAAACATTTTTCATTTTAGCGAATATACCAGAATCTCCCGGGGATTTTAAGCCTGTCTGAGACAAAACCGGCTTTCTTTATTATAACTTGATTCTATGAGTAATGTCAGGTGGAAAAAAAACTGCTTCAGAATAACACTTTTTTTGACGCTAACGGGACGATTGTGTTATAATTATCCCTGTAAGTTAAAAGTGTAGAATAGGTATCACAATTAATATGAAAAAATACAAATGGATAAAAATTTATTTAAAAGATATATCAGCCTGATAACATCAATAGTTTTTCTCTGCTCGAATTTTTCAGTATCTGACGCGTATATTTCCTTTCAGCCTGTAACACGTGGCCCGAAGAACTCTCTGGCTGTCTGGGCGGTAAGTGAGAGAAAAACAGCCGGGGAGATAAGAGGCGCGTCTTATCGAAAACTATTTGAAGATAAATTAGCTCCCATATACGGGGGTAAAGGCGCGTGGAATGAAATACTTGCCGGTTTATCTGAAAAAACAGGCTTTGCCGTTCCTGTGGGGGTCAGATTTACAATTCAGGAAATTTGGGGAAAATTTATTGAAGCTAATGAAGCAAAAGTTGATGCCGGTAATTCCATGATATTGAATGATCTGAGATCGGAGGAAAAGGTTAGTGAGGAAAGTGTTCAAGAGCTTATGGGGATGATCGCGGAAATGGTTTTTCCCGTAGAACTTGATATGTATATAAAAGAACGGACAAAGGATCTTAACGGCCCTGTTATCATCCGTTCAAGCGGAAGGAACGAAGATTCTTTTTTGAGGAACCTGGCCGGTATATTTATTTCGCCTAAAAGGAAAACGGAAAGTCTTGTCGCCCAGGGAATAAAAGAGATGTTTTTACACGCGGCCTCTACAATATGGATAGAACAGAATAGTTACAAAAACGGTATCGACGGTGTCAGCAATCTGCTGTCAGCTGAAGATGGATTTGGTGTGGATGTACAGGAATTTATCAGTTTTGATTCTTCCGGTACCGCGATGTCTGATCTTTACGGGCATACGTCCATAGAAGCGGTTATTGGGGACGCTGATACCGCGGTGGGAGGATTCTTCGCGAATACAAGCCGGTTCCTTTTTCAAAAAGGTTTTCCTGAAAAGTTCACTTACAACCCGTCTTTTCTGCGGTTTCCTTTTGTCGTGAATCTGAAGGGCCACAATTACAGGCTTGATAAAAACCGGGATGACTTAATAAAGATAATCGGCAAATATCCGAAAATTAACGGGGAATTCAGCCCGCTCAGTGATGCTCAGGCCATTGAGCTTAACCGGGCCGTTAACGCGCTGGAAAAAGAGGTCGGGATCCCTCTTGACGTTGAATGGGGGTTTTTGAACGGGCGATTATATATCCTTCAAATAAGGCCGATAATAGGAGATTTTAAAAAGGGAGTAGTTGAAAAAGCGGGTGTCTTGAAAAATAAAAAAAGTATAGGGACATCACCCATCGCCCTGGGAAGTACCGGGGCCAACGGATTTAAAGGTAAAATGGCGCTTTTTTCAAAGGATATAGACATCAAAACAGTGAAAAGCTTTGAAGCGGAATGCGGGGATAAATACATAAGGGTTCAAAGCGATGCCGCGTCCGCGGTGAACAGTGAGTTTGTCTCGGAAGGCTTCAAAACTAACGCCGGAGTGTTAGTCGATCCGGATCAGGGGTCCGCGCAGGCGCATAACATTACCCTGATAACCGATAGAATAGATAATGGAGACTTTGCTTATTGCAACGGGCCGGTTCTTAAAAATGGATTTTTAAAAGGGATAAATTTTTTGCCGTACACGGAAAGCGTCTGGGTCTCGGACAGGGATGTTATATATTTTTCAGGAGGGTTAGCCGGTGAGTTCTATCAGGATGATACTTCAGGGGATGAAAGCTCGGAAGAAGCTGTCCGGGAGCATGAAAAGGAAAAAGAAATTGAGATCTTTACCCGCTTAAAACAACTTGTTCTGGGATCATTGAATAGCGGGAGCCGCTTGAATATTGAAATATCGCAGATACTTAATATTTCTGAAAAAGAAGACGCGCGAAGGCTGAAAAAAATACTTTCTCTGCCCGTATGGCCGAATAGCTGGGATTGGCCGGGGATCAGGGCGCTGAGGAAACTGGTAGACGCGTTATTGA
>JBDRAX010000158.1:0-2252 GCA_043823375.1 Candidatus Omnitrophota bacterium
CAAATTTTCCATAGCCTTCGGCTTAGAAAATTCGGGGTCGGCCCGAGCGTAGCCTGTCCGTAAGGGTATCCCGGCAGCTTTTTCATAGCCTTCGGCTCAGAAAAATCTGGGTTTAAGGCAGAGGAGACCAAAAAGGAATAATAGATATAAAAGGTGTCTATTCCCTTAACTAAAAGTCCTATCCAAATAAAGATATTCTGATATAATATTCTGGTATGAATCAAAAGGCATATTTTTGTTTTTGAGTCTTTGATTCCCGTTTAATGTAAAAAACAAAGGGTATTTTAACGGTTGTTTAAGAGGTGCTTATATCATAAGGGTAAAAATATATAAAAATGTTAGAAAAGTTTGAACAATTAGGCTTATCGGAAAACACCTTATCGGCTCTGCGTAAAAAAGGCTTTGAAGAGCCTACCCAGATACAGGAACAGGTTATCCCTTTACTCCTGCGCAACGAGGTGGACATTATCGGCCAGGCTCAAACCGGAACGGGAAAAACCGCCGCTTTCGGCCTGCCCTTGATTGAGAACTTAAAAGAGAGGTCTAAGCTGGTGCAGGTTTTGATTCTTGTGCCTACGCGGGAGCTTGCTCTTCAGGTAGCTGAGGAAATCAACTCCTTAAAAGGCAGGAAACGTTTAGAGATTGTGGCGATTTACGGCGGCCAGTCGATGGATCAGCAGTTGCGCCGTCTCGGAAAGGGAGTGGATATTGTTGTCGGCACGCCCGGACGGGTCAAAGATCACCTGCAGCGGGGCAGTTTAAATTTAAAAGAGGTGTATTACGTGGTTCTTGACGAAGCTGATGAGATGTTGAACATGGGGTTTATTGATGATGTTGAGGATATTTTGTCTTACGCCGCCTCACGCAAGCGTATGCTTCTTTTTTCCGCTACCATACCGGAACGGATAGTCAGCTTGGCAAAGAAGTACATGGGCCAGTACCAGGTTATCCGCGTGAAAAAAGAACAGCTAACGGTAAGTTTAACCGAGCAGATGTATTTTGAGGTGAACGCTTCCGACAAACTTGAGGCCTTGTGCCGGATAATCGACAGTGAACCGGGGTTTTACGGTTTAGTCTTTTGCCGGACAAAAGTCGATGTTGATAATATAACCAAGAAGCTTTCTAACCGCGGCTATGATGTCGAAGGCCTGCATGGCGATATATCGCAGTATCAAAGGGAAAGGATTTTAGATAAATTTAAACAGCAGAGAGTAAATACCCTTATCGCTACGGACGTTGCCGCTCGCGGGATAGACATAAGTAATTTAACCCATGTAATAAACTTTTCTCTGCCGCAGAATCCGGAGTCCTATATTCATCGTATCGGGCGGACCGGACGCGCCGGCAAAGAAGGCACGGCCATAACCTTTATCACTCCCGATGAGTACCGCAAATTAATTTTTATTAAGCGTATTACTAAAACCGACATACGTAAAGGAAAACTGCCCGGTGTGGAAGACATTATTCGTTCTAAGAAAACACGTATCAAAGAAGATGTTTTAGATATTCTCCGTTCGGAAAGCGGCGTTGTCTATAATGATTTAGCCAGAGAGTTGCTTTCCGAGAATGAACCGGAAAAAGTCTTGTCGGCTTTTATTAAATACACGTTTGAAGACGAGCTGAAAGAATCCAGTTACCGTGAGATTCGAGATATATCTGTCGATACAAAAGGGACTACCCGTTTATTTGTCGCCAGAGGAAGAACCGACGGGATGGACATCCGTAAATTGTTGGATATGATTAAAGAGACCGCCCAGGTTAACCCCCACCATATTCACGACGTGCGCATATTTGATAAATTTTCTTTTATTACCGCCCCGTTTGAAGAGGCCGAAAAGATCCTTAAGGCTTTCCAGAAAGAAAAGAGCGGTAAGCGCCCTATCGTCCAGCGTGCTAAGGATAAAAAATAGGGAATAACCGTCTGTTTTAAGAAAATGCTTAATAGGCGAGTGTTGTGTTTACGAAAAGCTATTTTTGTTTTAGTTGTTGTATTGGCAATATGTTTGGTTATAGAGATAGTTTTAAGGATTGCCGGTTATTTTTATTTAAATAGGTTATATACCGGATCATTCTTGTCTAGGTTTAACAACGCTGATACAGATATTAATATTGTTTGTTTGGGCGAGTCTTCAACTGCTGGTCTATGGGTCAGTTGGAAAGATTCATATCCAAAACAATTACAGAGAAAATTAAGATTTTTTTACCACAACGATAATATAAAGGTAATTGTTCCTCCCCATGTTGGCCAGAAT
>JBDRAX010000159.1:0-5208 GCA_043823375.1 Candidatus Omnitrophota bacterium
GGCAGCAACTGAAAATGATACCAACGGCTGGACGATAAGAGCCGTATGAACCGAGAGGTTCACGTACGGTTCTGTGAGAGGCTAAAGGGGAAGTTCCTTTGGTCTACTCGACCTACGACTGTTTGTGAGAAATGCGGGTTAAAGGAAAGGGGGGAAGGCATGTCTCCCTTTCCTTTAAAACCATATCCCCTCAAGTTGAGTTTAGTGAGTATGCGGAGGAGTTCGGGTTATTTGCCGGCGCTGCTTTGCAGCTGGGCAAAGGCGCGTGTGGTACAGGCGCTTTTGGGTTATTTGTTGTTTGCCTGGAGTTTTTCCAGGAGTTTATTTGTTTTTACGGCCAGGGAGTGCAGGTGGTCTTTTTCCCGGAATTTTACGCGGAGGCTGAAGTCGTTCGTTTCTATTATTTTTTCCAGGTCTTTTTCGAGCCGGTAGAGCGGGCCGGTTATTTTATTTGAGTTGTAGAGGATGGTTCGGAATAATATGAAAAGCGCTATGGGGGTTATGGCGATCAGGGTGATGTTTACTTTTTTCAGGGTCGGGAGAAGTATCCGGACTATGAATTCGGGGATCATGATCTCGCGCGATATGAAATAGTTTATGATAAAATAAAGGAACGATGTCGCCAGGAATGCCGGAATAATGGCCATGGCGGCTATCTGGAACTGTATGGGTTTATTGATAAGGTATTTTTTTCTTCTATTCATCATTGTCACTTTGCACCTCTTGGGATCCCGTTCCCGGGGATTCTGTTCCCGGTTCTGAAAGTTTTTCGATTTTTATGTTGTCTACCAGGCATTCGGCCGTGCTTTTTGTAATGTTTGAATTGCACATTATGGCTATTGCCCCGACTGATGTTTTTGCTTTTTTGCCGAAAACCAGTTCGTAGTCATCGTAAATGTTGCGTTTTTCTTCGAACCATTTACCGGCGTTATCCCTGCCGCTTCTTACTACGATCTGCATTATGTTTTTCGCGGAAGGGCTTTGCTGTATGTGGCCTTCAGGAAGGTCTTCAGCCCAGATATATTCTATGAACTTCGATGTTGAAAAAGATATTGACGGGAAGATCGCGTATATGCGCGCCGCGTAGTCGTCCACGGGGTTTGCCGGATCTTTTTCGGGGAATTTCAATACAGACCATTTCCAGGTAAGCACGGGGAAGTTTACGGGTTTATATCCCACTCTGTGGTAGATCGCGGAGCAGGCATTTTCGCTTAAAGCGTGGACAAAACCGTTTTCATCTTTGATCTCTATGAAATAATCTACTTTGCCGTCTAATACCATTTCTTTCCAGGAATTCAGGTCTTTCTGGTCATCAAAAAGAAACTGTTTTAAAAGGAATTCTCCGGAAAAAGCGAAAGAATAGAAGAGGAGAAGACCCGTTATCGCAAATAATGACGGTTTAAACACTTTGAGCATGCGATGCTCCTTTTTTATTAAATCAAGTATAATGAGTTTGAGAGGATATGCAAATCTTATCAGGCGGGAAGAAAGATGTTAACTGTTTTTTTTATACTGATTTCACAAAAATAAGGTTATAGGGTATATTTAACGTATGAAAACTGTAGTTTTTTGCCGCGTGTTTTGCTTTTATTACGTCGGATGATGGCGTTTTTTTTGACGGAGGTGTTTTATGGAATATGCAGGGCTGATAAGGGAAGATTTGTTTCATCAATTGCGGATCCTGCACAGGAAACTGGACAAAACCCGTGGATATAAGGATAAACTGGAGCATCTGGAAAGTGATATAAAAAAGACTATGCGCCTTCTTGAAGACCAGATGGGCTTTATCGAGAAAAGCCGCATGGAAGCACTGGGCCAGCTTGTGTCGGGGATCTCACATGAATTTAATCAGCCGTTGTTCATAATACGAGGCAATTCACAGCTGATGCTTTCAAACCTGGATGATAAAAAGTATTTAGAAGATAACCTGATGAAGATAATCGATCAGGTCGATCATATGGCTTCGATAATCCACGCGCTGTATTTGTTTTCCAGGCAGGATGAACCGAAACTGCAGTATGTTAATATCAATGACATTATCACGGAATCTCTGGAACTTTTTGTTAAACAGTTTGAGGCGCAGAATATCCATGTGAAACCGGACCTGGCGCAGAACCTTCCGGATATACCCGGTGACAGAAACAATTTGAAGATCGCGTTAGTTAATATTATTTCAAACGCGCGTGATGCCATTGATTGCATGATGCGAATGGACGGGGGTGAGATATTTATTCAAAGCAGTCTCCGGGGCGATTTTGTCAATATTACGATCAGCGATACAGGAAAAGGGATACCTCCCGAGAGCCGGGAATATGTTTTTAACCCGTTTTATACGACTAAAGCGCCTGATAAAGGTATGGGGCTGGGGCTTGCCGTTGTATACAGGATCATAGCGACGCATAAGGGCAGTATAGAGGCGGAAAGTATAGAAGGACAGGGTACATCATTTGTGATACATTTACCGATCTCAGATGTTATTTGAGAATATGAAAAATGTGCCTTAACCCGGCACGCCGGTTTCCGAGTGTACGGCCGCAGATTCTCGTGTGTGTTCTTGCATGTTGGTTCTTTTACAGGTATAGTTTGTTCAATATTTATATTAATCGGCTTTTACAGGAGGTAGTATGACACGTATGATTCTGGTTGTTCTATTCATAGCGGTGATGTTTTTCCTCAGCAGGAATGTTATTGCTGATAAGGGGTACCTCCCCGGATCTCCAAGCCTCGCGCGGATACCTGATAAATCGGACACTTCATATACGGAAGAAGACGCGGCTATTACGGAAGAGGGCGAATACTCGACGGGATATGAGGAAAAAGAAATAGATGAAATGCTTGACGCGGATACGATCAAAAAAGAGAACGCGGGAAAAGAGATCCAGGAGGAAATGAATGATGAAACCGCTGTCGATGAGGACGCGTGAGGCGGTTCTGAGGTGAAAGGATCTATTGACCGGAGGATTTGTGAAGGTTGAATATAAAGTAGTTCTGTTCTCGGTTCTTCTGGGCGCAGTTGTATGGTTAACTGACGCTGTTATTGATTATCTCTACTTTTTCAGGGGGACATTCTGGCAGTCGCTGGTTACTATGGTAGCGCCTCATGACGCGTATATGAGGGTACTTGTCATGATAGTTTTTCCCGTCTTTGGTTTTTTTATCGGTACAATTGTGGCGAGGCTTAGGAGGACGGAGGAAGCGCTGGAGGAGACTGAACAGGCGTTACGGGAAATCATTGATTTTAACCAGACTCTTCTTGACGCTATCCCTTTTGGCATGGAGATCGTAAACGCGCAGGGGGATATACTTTATATGAATAAACATATGCGGGCGTACGCCGGGGATGAGGAAGCGTCGCGTAAATGCTGGCAGATAATAAAAGATGATAAAAGCGTGTGTTCTGAGTGCCCGGTAAGCAGGGGCATCGATACGGCGGGTGATGGGATGTGCTTTGAACTGGACAAAATACTGGGGGGAAGAAAATCCCGGGTAACGCCGATAAACATCAGTTATAACGGCAAGAAAGCTATTCTCGCTATATTTCAGGATATAGTTCCCTGTCAGAGGATCGTTGACCGGACGCGGGAATAAAAACAGGATTTAGTCCCGGAGGCCTCACGTTTCCGGCAGCGCATGTTTTTGACGACGGGTATATTTTTATGGAAGGAAAATGACGGGAGTAATTACAAAAGACATACAAGGTATAGGAGATGTCCTTTTTGTGCGGAGCAGAAGGGCTAAATACCTGAATATTTTCGTTTTTCCGTTCAAAGGGGTTCGTGTGGCTATACCTGCAGGCATCTCATTCGTTAACGCGGAAAGAGCGGTCTTAGAGAGGATCTCCTGGATCAGGAAACAATTATTCAAAATAAAGAAATGGGAAAAAGAGTATAACGCTCCTGCTTTGAAAAACAGTTCCGGGATAAATAAAACGGAAGCCGGGGAAACACTTAAATCCCGGACCAGAGAACTCGCGGAGAAATATGGTTTTTCCTGTAACCGGATTTTCATAAGGAATCAGAAAACACGCTGGGGGAGCTGTTCTTCAAGGAACAATATAAACCTGAACATTAAACTCGCTCTTTTGCCTGAGGATCTCGCGGATTATGTGATCATGCATGAACTGGCGCATACGAGGCATAAAAACCACGGTAAAAATTTCT
The DNA here is from genome assembly GCA_043823375.1 of Candidatus Omnitrophota bacterium. Taxonomy (GTDB): domain Bacteria; phylum Omnitrophota; class Gorgyraeia; order Tantalellales; family Tantalellaceae; genus JBDRAX01. Next base: position 4,161 of record JBDRAX010000159.1, read on the forward strand.
GGGCTGAACTTGATAAGTATTTCGGTAACGCGAAAAATATTGATTCACGGCTCAGAAAGTATCATATCGGTTTGATCTGAAACACAAGGAGGAAACAGTGAAAAAACGAATATTTTATATTTTGGGCAGTGTTTTGATCTTTCTTTTTGTGGTATCTGTTTTTAAAGATTCATTGATCAAATTTTCCGTTGAAAAAGCCGTGCGGGGTGTAACAGGATTGAGGATCAGTATAGGCGGGTTGAGAGTAGGCATATTGAAGACAGTAATAGGCATAAAAGAGCTCAGGGTATACAATCCCGGAGGTTTCAAAGACAGGATAATGCTTGATATGCCCGAAATATATGTAAATTACGATCTCCCGGCAATACTGAAAGGAGATATCCATCTTACTGAGATGAGGATAAGCCTGAAGGAATTCATTGTAGAAAAGAATGCGAAAGGCGAACTCAATCTTGATTCGCTGAAAATGACGGAGGGTGACGGCGGGGGAGAAACGGCGGGGCAGAAAGAAAAAAAAAGAATCCAGGCCCATGTCGCTCAGGGTAGATATTTTAGACCTCAAGATCGGTAAAGTTTTATATAAGGATTATTCCCAGGGGACTTCTCCTCAGGTGCAGGAATTTGATATTAACATCGACCAGAAGTATAACGATATTACGGATCTCAAACAGTTGATTACTTTGATCATGGCAAAGGCGCTGATGAATACAACTATTTCCAAACTCACGAATTTTGAGATGGACAAGCTTACTAAAGGCTTGTCGGAGAAATTATTGTCATCGACTAACCTGTTACCTGCCGGGAGCGGCGCCGCGGTCACAAAAACACTTGAGAGCCTGGGGAAAGCCATGAAATTACCTTTCGGGTCACAGGAGGAGTAGGAGTACGGGGGCTGGCCTGTGATCTGAAAATGGTTTTATAACAGTGGTAGATAACACGGTATCCACTGTTATTGGGGCCGGGGCGATTCAATATTCTGTTGACAAGCGATTCATAAAGTGTATAGTATTATACGGAATTTTGAAAAGCCAGGCGAGCGTAGCACAAT
>JBDRAX010000160.1:0-26616 GCA_043823375.1 Candidatus Omnitrophota bacterium
ACCGTGGTAGCGCTTGATGACTGGATGAGGCACGTGACCGCGGCTCCTATCAGGATCCCCACCAGAGGGATTTTTGTGACCATGTGGAGAATTTTTTTAAGCCGTTCTCCCGCTAATTTTTTAAGCCCGTCCGACATGGCCTGCATGCCGAAAAAGAACAACCCAAGACCGCCCGCAAGCCCAAAAATCAACTCGATCCCCATTAATCCGATCCCTTCCTGTTATACCTCGGCTATATCTTGCGGGAACTTACTTCCCTGCAGGTTTTTCAATATCTTTTGTACGCGCTGTTACGCTAAAGTTCCCGGAACACCGGGCCTCCGGGGACTATCCCATATTCTGCAAAGCTTCCTGAATCAAAGGAAGAACTGCCTCAACTTCTTCTTTTGTCATCCTGCCTAACTTGGCAAATCTATATTCACCCTGGGCATTTACATTTTCCCGGTTAAGCTGAAGTTTTTTTGTGCCTTTATTATAGGAATATACGCTTACCGTCAACCTCTCCCCTTCTGTTTCCCAGAATTTGGAAAACAAACACTCATCAAGTTCCTTTTCATAAGGCATGTGGCCCCTCCCTGTTTTGCGTCTTCTTTGAGAATGATTCGATCCGCTTTATCTGACAATTTTATTTATAATTAAAGCTTTTCACTCAAAAAGTCAAGCTATTTCCACAAAACCCCGGGGAAAACACGCCGAAAATACGAATAAACTTCCTCGCGCCAAATACTGAACTCCTCCTCGCGTAAGAAGTTATATTTTTCACTTTCTCCGGCCTTTTATCCGGATCTTCTTTTTCTTTTCGCGGCTATATCTTCCTGGTCACATCTTTCCGCCGGATAACCTGTCATAATTTACAGCGCGGAACTTGAATAGTTCTCAGAAGGGATAAGACATATTAGTTTTCAGTACTATCCCCCGTACAGTACCCGTCCACGCGGGTATCCATACTGTATTTTTTCCTGTCGCTGAATTCCTCCTGTTTTCCTTTATTCCAGGACTGCACCGGACGAAAAAAACCGGTTACTCGTGAAAAAACTTCCAACTCCGAGCATCTTTCCCTATCCATGGCCTTCTCCTTTTTTAAAATTTCAAGACCGGGCTCCGCGCGGGAGCAAAAACCCGTACCAAATAGTCCACGAACAAAAGATACCACACAAGTATCATTTAGTCAATAAAAATCCCCCCCCAGCGCGCTCCCTCCGCGGGAAGGGATCACGCCGGCAAAAGAGGCCCGCAATTGTTTTTATAACTGCCCCTTTATGTACGCTTTGATGATTTTCTGGTCAGTGATGGGTTTGTCGCGCGGGTCGACGGGTGTATTTTCTATGTTTTCCACGACATCATACCCGGAAATGACTTCACCGAAGATCGTATGCCTCATATTGAGCCATGGAGTTGTTTCCGTAGTTATAAAAAACTGGCTGCCGTTTGTATCAGCCCCGGCGTTAGCCATAGCCAGTATACCCCTTTTATCAAAAGTTTCTTTCACTGTTACTTCATCCTCGAACGGTGTTCCCCAGAGGGACTCCCCGCCTCTTCCGGTTCCCGTGGGGTCTCCTCCCTGTATCATGAAACCTTTAATGACCCGATGAAAAACAATGCCGTCGTAATACCCCTTTTTAACAAGGCCGATAAAATTTTCACATGTCACGGGCGCTGTTTCCGGCTTAAGCTTTATTTCTATTTGGCCCTGAGTTGTTTCAAGTACAACGATTTTTTCCTCCATCTTATTCTCCTGTTCTTTCGTGTTAAGTATTTCCACGTTTTCCTTCTGCTTGCCCATGGACGCGCATCCGGCCAGAGCGCAACACACAAAAAATATAAAAACTTTTTTATACATCTCGAAATACCTCCATGTTCCGCGGCATCAGAAAGGGACGCGCTACTTGATCAGGCGGATACAGAACGGGTACCTGTACCGGTCTCCGTTGCTGGCGCTTATTCCGGCCTTTATCACCTGGATAACCGCGAATAAAGTAAGCACTATCAGAAAAAAGATACCTACGATGATCAGAGACAGTATAACCCCGGCAAGCGTATAGATAAACAGGCTTATCTGAAAATTAAGGGATTCTTTGCCCTGGTCATCAACCATCGGTTTTCCTTCTCTGTTCATCAGCCATATCAATAAGGGCGCCAGGATATTTCCGAACGGGATCAGTATCCCGCAGAAACTGCTCAAATGGCACCACATAGCTATTGTGTTTTCCGCTTTATCTGTATTTTTAACAGGCACTTCCTTTCCGCAGAAGCCGCATTTCAGAATAGTATCCGATATCTGTTCCGCGCAATAAGGGCATTTTTTCATGGCTTTTCCTCCTATTCCGAATTAACGGAAGTTTTTTCTCCCGGGCATAGTTTTCCGTTTTCCATGGAAGGGCCTTACTCGATCTCAGCCTCTATCTTCTCTATCAGCCGTTCAACTTCTTCTATCGTACGCGCGGGCAGAAGTTTTGACATTTTTATCTCCCGGCTTATGGCCTTCAATGTCCCCACAAAACGCTTTACTACAGCTTCCCGTTTTTTTTCGCGCGCTTCTTCAGGGTCAAGTTCTTCCTCGTTCTTCCTTATCATTTCCGTGAGCTCTTTTTTCACTTCTTTGGCGTCTTTGCCGTCCTTAAGCACATATTTTTTTATCCTCGAATAGTCTTCCCTGTCGAGGTTTTTATTGCTGCTTGCCTGCCTCAATACGTCTACCGCCTCATACGTAGGCACCGCCCTCGACTCCGCTTCTTTGTTATATTCTTTCATGAGATACCGGGGTTCCTCTTTTTCAAGGAAAGAATACGACCTGAGGAGCTTAACCGCGGTCTGCTTATGTATGCCTATCTCCTTTGTCACATAATTATCGAATTCCTGATATCCCCATTCTTTGTACAGCTTATCTCTCCAGACCGTATATAACGCCTGAGCCAGCTCTATCCACGAAGTCTTGAAATTTTTAGCGTTATCCAGCACCCGGTACCTGATAGACCCTTCGTCCATATCTTCCATTTTACGCTCTATGTTTTCTATCGCCTTTGTCTTCATGTCTTCCATGGCGCATCACTCTCCTTTTTCCGCAAAGTGATTATACCGTATCCGGCCTGCGATTCCCAGCATTTATTCCCGGAAAAAGTGTTTTCTGTTCACAATAAGGATCTCCGCGTTCCCTGCTGTTCGATGTACAACTTTTTCAGGAAGCCGGGATCAAACAGTTCCGGCGCGTTGATCCCGCCTGACTATACGCGCGCCATAGATCATAACCCGGTCAAACCCCCTCGCTTCTTTTTACGCGGCTTTCAGGAAAGTCGTGATGGCTTTGTATAAATATTTTAATTCCTGAAGGTTATACTTTTCGACAGGCTTAAGCTTAAGAAGAACGGTTCGATCGTTTATTATATCGGCCGGTTTCCGACCGATATCAAAAGCCAGAGATCTATAAAGCGCGATCACTGTCTCTTCATTATATTTCGCTATTCCCTTTGAGCACAGGCGCTTGAAAAGCGAAAAATATATGATCTCCATGAGAGGATAATATCCCAGTAGATCCAGCGCGGAATCATCCACAAAAGTAACCTGAGGGTTTTTGTCCAATCCGAGGCACAGGGCCCGGTTTTCCGCTTTTGTGATAAAAACCGTGTTTTCCGCTTTTATCTTCACGCGTCTCACGCCGCATGTGTTATATCTGTTCACCTTACGGACAAGTTTCTCTCCTCTTCCTTTGATAAAGACAACATTTTTCAACAGTCTGTCGCCCTTCATGCCCAACCCCGCGCATATACCCTTTATCAGCTGCGCGATATGTATTTCCGCGGCCGGAGTATGAAGAGTTTCGTCTATCGCGATAAGCATTTTTTCACCTCGCTCCAGGCTGAGGACACTGTCTCGTAAAGACATCCTGTATCCCTGGACAATTTCACGAAGCTGTGTTTTTTTACCTGAAACCGACTCGCTCACTGTTTTGCCGCGCTTTCCGTTCCCGGGGCCTTCATTTTTTACGGTAAGATCCGTTTTTCCTTTATTGACAGCGGCCTCGCCCTTCCTATAAAGCGCCGGAGCCATTGTCTTCCTCTTGTCGCGGGCCATATTATACAAGCCGTAAATATCCTCGGCATCCGTTCCTGCTCCGGTATGGTAACCCCCTATGGCCCCCTTCAGATTTTTATGAGCACTCTCAAAAAAACTTTCTTCCTGAGACGCGTTTTTCTTCTCTTCCCTGATAAGCAGTATTTCCCTGAGGATCTGATAACCGTCAGTATCCGTGTCTTCGCTTAAAAAACCTTTCCATATAGGCATAAACGCGAATAAGACATCCACAAAAATAATGAGCCCCGGCGTTATGAACACCAAAGGAATAAGTTTGATCCCGGCGGAATTCAACGCGAACCCCGCGGCAAGGATCATCCCGCCGAAGAGCATTTCAACCAGCGGCCCGGCCGCGAGTACTATGATATTCTTCCATCTGTGTTCCTCTGAAAAGAACATCTCCACAAAATAATATTTTTTATTCCCGACATTTTCTTCCCCGAGAAAAAGTTTAGCCGCCCGCATATGGCTCCACTCGTGGATCTGGAAAGCGCCCCCTAAAATGGCTACGCTCCCGCCCACAATTATAGCGAGCTGTATGAGACGCGAGCTGCTGTCCGCCGTGAGCAATCCGTAAAATGTCTTCATACTTAAAACAAGCGCCGAAAGAATAACAGGCATCATTGCGGCGTTCACCCATAAAAGTGACTTTACGGGGACCCTGTACTCTTTGTTTTTTTCTTCCGCCGGGATACCCGTTCCCACCTGATCCGGACCGGCAAACTGCAGGTCCCAAAACGCGTCGCTTCTATAATCCCTTTCCTTAATAGCGCTTATATCGACAAAACACATCCGTGGAGCTTCGTATTCAAGCTCCGGAAAGTCCCGGATGAATTCCGTGTAGGCGTCAGAGGTGTCTTTCGCCATGTTTTTCCAGAAAACATAGGCCTCTTCCAGCCTGTCGTTCTGTTCATGCGTCCTCCCGCATTTCGACCCTATTTCATGCACCAGTACAGCCGCAATATCTTCATACACGTTTTTCGGTATATTCACATAACTATTGCTGGCGTGCGCCCCTTCGAACTCAAAAGGGATCTCATAGTCCATACCGTCTATATTCAGTGTCACGCTTGTCTCGCGCGGGACAAGCGTGGCCGCGCCGCTTTTAAAAAATCCCGCCAGATCGTTCATGAACGCGGTATTCCCCCCCCGGCACAGGAACAAAAAGAAATCCACTACCTCGCCCGTTACATCATCCGGCACCTTTTCGATGCCGCTGGCCTGAGCGTGGATAACAGATAGAGGTGTATCATAAAAACATTCATGGTCTATATCTCGCGCGTCCTCCCGCTCAGGGTGGAACAAAAGAGCGCGCTCTTTCATCTTTTTTATTTCCGGAGGAGAAAAAACAGATATATTCTCAATTGAATTATCAGAAGAAACGGACAAATACGAAAAATACAGGCGGTTCCCTATTCTGCAGGGTATGATCAGGTCCGTATCAGAAGAAACGATCATGTCTTCATATCCGCTTTTATTTTTTTCTGAAAACTTTAGCGCGATATCCAGCCCTGCCGCTTCCATTTTAAAATTTACATCTTCTTTGATATTTTTTATGCCTGAATAATTTTTAGACAGGCAGATCAAATAGTATTTCAGTATGCCCATATCCTTGATGCTTCTTTTGTCCAGCGGCTTAAAAACAGACTGTACTGACAGACAAAAATTATCAGGGCATGCCCAGGCTATTGACTCAAAACAATAAGCCAGTATTATTATAACCGAAATTATACATTTACAAAAATTCTTCATATTCTACTTTTTCATTCACTAACTATGTTTTTTAAAAAATCCCTATGATTGTGTTTGTTGGGGAATTTCATTCTTTAAGGACACTATTATAACAGAAAAGTTTATTTTTTCTTACTTTTTTTGATATAACACGATTTCGCGCGATATTCCCGGGAAAAGTACCCGAAAAACTGATCTTATGCTTTTGCTTTTTTTATAGAAGAGCGGGTAAATGTCTCCCCAATTTCATATCTCCAGGCAAGATTCTTTTTGAAATAATACTGCTTCGACTTTGACGCATTTGCCGGCTTGTTCTTTTGCCATAAGTATTTGTACGGCCTTTTTTCCCATTTCCGCTACAGGCCTGGCCATAGTAGTCAAGCGGGGTATGGCAAAACTTCCAATATCCATACCGTCATACCCAAGTATTGAAATATCCTCCGGGCATCTTTTGCCCTCTTCCTTAAGCGCCCTCAAGGCTCCTATAGCCATTTCATCATCAAGCGCGAAAATAGCTGTGGGAGAAATGGGGTTACGTAAAAATTCCTTAGTCCCCCTGTATCCGGCACTCTCTGTCCCGTCCCCCTTAAAGATGAGGTTTTTATCTGTTTTTATCTTATAGTCCGACATGGCCTTTTTGTATCCTTCATATCTATCCTCTATGTCTTTATACCGTCCTCTTAAGACAGCGATCTTCCGGTGTCCCGTTTTTATCAGATATTGTGTCCCGTCATATCCTCCTTTAAAATCATCAAGGAGAACTGAATGGATATTTTCTCCACGCACACACTCGTTCAGTATAACAGCCGGGATCCCCAGCTCCCTGAAATGTTCATAATACCTGCTGAACCCCTCATAAAAGACAGCGGCATAAATGATCCCTGATAGTTTAAGTGATTTAACGCTTTTGATAATGCCCGGGACTCCGGATACATTTTCCAGAAAAAGCAGGCGCAATTCATGTGAATATTCTCTGGTTGTTTTTATAACACCCGCTATCAATTTAATATAGTAATCGTTGTAGAACGCGGACCCGAAAAACACCGGGAGGATCAGGCCGATATCGGTTGTTTTGCCCTTCACCAAAGCCTGGGCGTTTATATCCCGTATATATCCATACTTTTCAGCTACGCGCGTAATTTTTTCTCTGGTTTCTTTTTTTACCAGCGCAGGGCTATCGCTTAAAGCCCTGGCTACAGTACCATATCCGAAACCGCTTATTTCAGCTATTTTTTTTATAGTGATCCCCACGTACTCTCCCCCTGTTATGGCTTATATGATCCTGAATTATTATATTACAGTCTTTCTATTACGTAAACCAAAGCGGCGGTTTCTTTTAATACTCTGGGGTTCCTCCCGTATCGCGTAGGATGTTACTCTTTACCGGAGACATTTTTGTGAACTCAAAACCATGTACTTCTCTTCCGGCTGGCTCTGGTAATTCAGTCTTGCAAAGATCGCATCTTATACTATAATACACCCATGGAAACTCACAGTTCTATCCACCGCAAAATGACGGAAGTCATGGATAACGCTCACCTCAGCCCCCTGCACTGGAAAATATGGTGGCTTTCCGCGATGGGCATATTCCTGGACGGCTTTGACCTTTTTATAATCGGCGTGGGAATGCCGCTTATTATCAAGGAATTCGCGTTAACCCCTTATATGGTTGGGATTACGGGCGCGGCGGCTCTTCTCGGAGCTGTTGCCGGGGCATTAATAGGCGGCGCCCTGAGCGACCGTTTCGGGCGAAAAATAGTTTACATAATAGACTTATTGATATTTATCATCCTCTCGCTTTTTACCGCCTTTTCCTGGAACGCGGCAACTCTTATTATATTCCGGTTCCTGCTTGGGATCGGTATCGGCGCTGATTATCCGATATGCGCCGCGTACATCTCATCATTCATGCCGGCAAAGATACGGGGACGGATGATGATAGGAGCTTTCAGTTTTCAGGCGCTCGGGATGGCCGCTGCCGCGTTAACAGGGCTTATTATACTTAAATCCTTTCCGCATGAATATGCCTGGCGTTTAATGCTCGGCTTCGGAGCCATCCCCGCGGCCGTGATCATAATATTCAGGACCACTGTCCCTGAAAGCGCCCGCTGGTTCTTATGGAAAGGGAAACACAAAGAAGCGGCTGACGTCATCCATATGCTCGTCCCTTCAAAAAAAGATGAACTTCACGCGCTCGCGGCCAAGGCGCGCGGCATATCCGAAGAGATCAACGCTGAAAGAGTAAAACTTTCCGCCCTTTTTTCCCGCAGATACTTAAAACGCACGCTATTAACGGCCGTCCCATGGTTCCTTATGGATATCACGACTTACGCGGTCGGTATTTTTACACCAATAATCCTGGCATCCATGGCATTCTCAAGCCAGGGGCTCGGCACCATAGCGATGGATTTCAAATCCACGGAAGGCGCGGCTTTCCTTGATATTTTTTTAGCGGCCGGATTCCTTCTGAATATCATGCTGGTTGAAAAATGGGGCAGGATAAGGCTGCAGCTTTTCGGGTTCGGAGGCATGGCCATAGGGCTTCTTGTTATAGCTCTTTCTTCCATCATACCGGCAGGCCGCGCAATGACACTGTCCCTTATATTTTCCGGGTTCATAATATTCAATGTACTTATGAACATGGGGCCTAACGCCACGACTTTTATTCTCGCGGCGGAACTTTATCCCACAAAAATGCGCGGCGCGGGGCACGGCTTTTCAGCGTCCGTTTCAAAGATCGGAGCGGCGCTCGGGATATTCCTGCTGCCGGTCTTCAAAGCCGGGTTCGGCATGGCGTTCACCCTGGTAACGCTCGCTATCATCTCCATACTCGCTTTTATGGTCACACTGCTCTTTAGGATCGAGACAAAAGGCAGATCACTTGAAGAGATAAACCTGATGGTATAACTACCCTTTAAGGCAGACCACACGCTGTGAGATTATATCCGACATCACCCTGACCTTTTCGGCGCTGACATCGTATACCCCGACCACTTCCGTGTATTTAGCGAAATCCGGCAATATTTTTCCGGTCAGATTCGGCAGAGAAGAAAACCACCGTCTGTTCAGGAACACATCTTTACTGTCGGGAAAAAGCGCCGTATAGAATATGCCGGCTTCAACCAGGTCCTGGAAAAAATGCGTCCCGAAAGATAGATCAGGCATGAGATTCCCCACGGTAAAAGCTATTTCTCCGAGAACGGCGATATGGTTTATCTCCGCGAAACTGACCGGTACGCCGAGAGACGGGGTCGTGGTTCCCCACCTGCCCGGCCCCAGCAGCATCGCGGCGGTTTCGTTCCCTCTTTTGATACTCGAGTTGATCCCTCCTATCATCCGGGCTATACTGTATTTTTCAGGAATAGCGAGCCCCGTATATTTTTCAGGGTCCACATAGATTATACGGTCTATTTTCTTCGATATGTTACCACCGAGAAAATGCCCTTTTGACCGGAAAACCAGATCGGCCTTTTTTATCCTTCCCGGGATCTTTATCTTCACGCCCAGACCCCCGGCCTGAAAAGGCCTGCACTGCAGAAGGTTAATTTTAAACTTCCCGCCTTCCGTAAAATTAACGGTGAATTCGATATCGACAGGATAATCATATTTCGTTTCGATGATCTTTAATATCCGGCTCATGTTCTCCACGAAATCGCCCGCTGACACAAACTTGTCAAAAGTGATTATCCACCGTTTATCGCCGGGGCTACTTTTGCCTGTCCATAAAGCCGCTTCCGTATCCTCCGTAGCCACAGATCCAAGATCGAGGTCAGGGTTCTCCCTGATAATATCCGGAAGCGGTACGGCTTTAAACCTGTTTTCCCCCACATCTATAAGATCAACATCATGCTGAGAATACTTTCCTATTTCCCTGATCCCGGCCTGCGGCCTTAAAAGAGGCGCGTTCATCGCCACGATCCTCGCGTAATCACCTTCCGCGCGGTTAACAGCCCGTGTCCCGAGCCCGAATACCAGCCTGAGCATACCGGCGCGCGGGTCTATTTTCTCCGTCCACACGTACGGGTTATAAGAAAGCCCCACGCCCGCCATATCCGGGAAAAAATAGTTTTTGTGATACGCCCCCGAAACGCGCTGAACAAGTAACGCCATCTGCTCATCCGCCTGGTCAAGCCCTCTTTGAAGGCGGTATGCCAGGGCGTCTTTATTCATTGTACTCGCGTATATCTTTCTTACCGCTTCGGCGAATCCGGAGAGCCTTTCCTCCGGCGTCCCCTGATTCGCGAGGAAAAAACTTTCGTATTTTCCCGCGAACGCGTTGCCGAAAGCGTCTTCAAGAAGGCTGCTTGACCTGACAATAATGGGAGACTGCCCGAAATACTCTATTATCTGCTGAAATTTTTCCATTACTTCTTCGGGGAACCTGCCGTTGAGTATCTTTTCTTTAAGAACGTCCGCGGTGTCAAAATAGCCTTCCTTTGTTTTCTGCGAAAGGCGGAGTTTCCACAACCCGTTCTGCACGATATACGCGTAAAAAACATCAGACCCTATATAAAAGGAATCATGCATCTCCTCTATTTCCTGCCAGTTGAATGATCTGTCTTTCGACAGGATCTTTCTTGCCAGGAGCATCCCCACAGCCTTACCTCCTATAAAACCCGTGCCTATCAGCCTTGATTTTATACTTAGCATGTCCTCAAGGCCGAAATTCTCCCTGGCAATCATCAGGACCTTTTCATCCCTGCTGATCATAAGGCGGAACAGCTCCTCCAGGATCTTTTTCTTTTTCTCCGAGCCGCCTCCCCCGGCCATATCTTCCACTTCGAGGAACAGCCTGTCCCAGTAATCGAGATTCCGCCTCGCGCTTTCCGCTCTTGTCACGCTTATTCTGGAAAAAACTTTCGCGGCGTCCACACTGTTCGTAACAGGGAGGAACCTGTCTCCCTCTTTGACATGCGGGAAAAACATCGTGGGGGAATATCTGTTCCATACTTTCAGGGGATGCACATAATATTTATCCTCGTACCGGTAGATATCTATAAGCAATTGAGTGGTTTCCCGTATACGCGCGACAGTTTTAAATGAATGGCAGTCGCGCAGTATCGCAAAATAAGCTATAGTATCAAGTTCGAAAAGATACGGGCACGTCACCATGAAAAAATTGCCTATCATAAGATCCGTAGCCCATGCCGAGAGAAGTGCCGACAGGCAGTCAAAAACATAGTAAACCCCGCGGCCCTCGCGCGTGATAATATTATTTATCTCCGAAGAAAAAGATTCAAACCCGCTGTGCGCGTCAAGCTCATAAATGTCCACGTTTTCCTGCGGCTCTACCAGAGCCGCGTGACCGGCGAAACGCATATATACGACTTTATTCCCGGTTTCCAGCGCTTTTTTCACGAACCGCGCGGTAAAAAACCTGTAATCATCCAACTCGCCGATCTGCCAGACGACATTATCGCCTGTTTTCAATTCACTTATTATTTCATCCAATCCCGATATGCCTGTCGACGCCATCATGATCTCTCCCTGTCTTTGAAAAACAGCCTTCAGGCTGTCGCCTGTCCTTACTTATTTTTCACGGGCTTAACCGCCCGGGATTTTTTCTCTTTTGTTCTTCCTCCGCCGGAGTGTCTGCCGTCCCTGTCTGACGGAGGCCTTGTGACATAATGGTCAAAATTATACTTCTCGTATCTCCCGCCGGGCGTAAGCTTTATCATCCCTGTTTCTTTCCCTGTTTTGAATACTATGATCATCAGAAATATCAAAAAAACGACAACAGCTGAAACCGGCGCTCTTCGCGCGGCCCTCGCCCTCACTATCGCTATCACGCACGGAAGTATCCCGAAAAGAACAGCCACGCCGAACGCTCCCGCCATATCGAGAGCGGTAAGAAAAATATCCGGGTAGATCAGCGTTATAGCAAGCGGCGGGAGAAAACTCAACAGGATCACAATAAGTTTATTCGACCTGCGGAAATAATTGCTCATAAGGTCGTCAATAAATTCCATGAGCCCGTATCCGTTCGTGACATATGACGTCACTATAGCCATGAGCGCGAAAAACAGAGAGAACCTTATGAACTGCGGCGAACGTATTATCTCCGAAAGTGGTACTGTAGATGGAAGGTTCTCTCTATACGCCGCGGAGATGCTTATCACGCCTTCCACGGGAAGGATACCCAGCGTCACCTGGACCCATAGAACCGTTACTAAATATCCTATGACAGCCCCTGTGACCATAGACAGAAAAATAACCGGCTTCTTCCATCCCATATCCCCGCACACATTAGGGATAATAACATGAAAACTGAACGCTGTCACCATGACGGGAAGAGTCAACGGAAAAAACTTCCAATCCATATAACTCAGGCGGCCGGGCACAATGTGTTTTTCACCCATAAAGACAAGAGCTAAGAAAGATATGAGTAGAAGCGCCACAAAAACGGCCGTATAGTCTCTGAGTACGCGCGGGTTAGCTATAGTCAAAGCTGTAACCACGATAAAAAAGATAACCGTAACCGCCTGGGTAGGAATATTTACATTGAGAAGTTCCTTGATCACGGCCCTCGCGCCGGAAAGATACGCTATGAGAAAGCCGTAATAAATGACAAGCGCGGCCAGGACGGCGAGCCATTTCCCCACAGGCCCGAGGTACGCCTGATAAAGGCTGGGATAATGGAATTTGGGTTTTTTTGTCCTGATGACTTCATCGCCCAGCACAAACGCGGTATAAGACATGGCAAATCCTACCAGGATAACGGCCGCGAGGCACGGGACAAACCCGGCAAACCCCGCCTGCACCGGAAGCCCCAGGATCCCGGCTCCGACAAGATTTCCCGTAACGAAAAAAGCGGTCAATAATACTGAAAAAAATATGTTTTTTTTATTCACCTGTATAGTGTATCCTGCCAAAGGCAAGAACTCAAGCAACAGGCAAAAAAAGAACGGAAAACTTTGTCTATTACCGGGCCGCGGACACCTCAGGCGCTCTTTAATATCCCGGCTTCGGAAACACATCTTTCCTTGAAAACATCAATATCGAAAACTTCCGCGTCTTTGACCGTTATAATAATGTTACCAGCGCCGCTTTTTAAAAGCGATATGAAAAAACGTTCCGACAGCACAGGGACCTGCTCCCCATTATTGAATTTCTCGTAATTCGCGGGGCTCAAAGGAAGCCGCGTCCCTGAAGCGGCCTCAAGGATAAAACATAAAAGCGCCGAGAGAAGAACATCGACCGCCCTGCCTTCGGCGTAAAGGCCGGCGACTTCGGAAGTGTCCACACCGCTTATGAACGGCTGTTTGTTTTTTTCTTTTAATCTCACATCATCCAGATAAACGCCTTCAACTGTTTCCCGTGAAGCAAGCACTACTACATTGGAGAGGTCTGACTTGTCAGCCGCGCTGTCAAGTATTTTACCCGCGAGGTCGTTTTTGCTTCCCGTTATCACGCTGAAACCCCCGAAGCCCATAGCTTTCATGTATTTCCCGATCCTTTTTATCTCTTCAACAAGAGGCTGGAGAGCGTTTTCAACCGGAGTCCTGTTCCCGTTCCCGGGTATCCAATCCAGCTCAAGCGCTATTATTACGTTATTCCGCGGGTCATGCGCGGCGGCTCTATCAGCGAGGCGTATCAGAGCGTCTTTTATGCCCGCGAAAACTAAATATTTTTTCTTGTCCTCTATACCGGCCTTAAGTTCTTCATTCTCAGGAGACAGGCCCGCGGCTTTTTCCGATCCCAGTAATACGCGCTCAAGCCCCGCCAGGATCTCTTCGACGCACTTATTCCTGTCTATCGGCAAAGGAAAAGTTTTGCCTCCCGCGCCGATGTCATCACCGACAGCACGCGCCAGGCTGTTCCCGAGATCTGCTATTTCAGATCTAAGGTTATTCGCCTCTTCCACCCTGCCGTCATTTTTCTCAACGGTCAGCGCGCCTGTCTCGCGCCGCCCGGATTCTTTTAGTCCCTCATTATCACGTTCCGGCGCGTACGATCCCGCTGACGCCGCTTCTGTTCCCGGGCGGCCAGCGTCGCCTTTTTTTTCTCCCGCGTCCTCTTCGCGGCCCTCCGGCGCGCCTGAGAGAAAAAAACCCAGTTTTTCCATTTCCTGAAAAGCCGCGCCGCTTACTTCCTGCTCCGGGTTCCAGAATTTTCTCATAAGTTCTGGACGCGCGAATTCTCTGCCAATTTTTCTTATACTGCTGTCAGCCGCGTTTCTGACAACCTCATCGCTGTCACACACAAGCCTCACGATATCCCGCATGCATGACGCGTCTCCCGCCGTCCCGAGAGCCTCGGCCGCCAGGCGCCTCACCTCCGGGTCCGGGCTATACGCGAGAGCCATAAGTATTTTTATTTTCTTCCGGCGTTCCAGCTGTTTTACTATACGGCTCTTTATTTTTTTTTCGGACACCCCGGCTATTTTCCACACATACCATTTCAACAGGAGGCGTTCCGCCCATTCTTCCGTGAGCCTGCCCGGTATTTTCCTTTTTACAGTTCTCCATATTATCCCGCGCATAGCGGAGGCGGCTTCTTCCGCGACCCTTCTATAGCTATCCGCGCGCCGCGCGTTAAGAGCTCTGATATCACGCAGAGATCCGTGCTTACCCAAAGCCTCGGCTGAAGCTAATCTCACATAGTGCTCCCTGTCATAAAGGCCCTGCCTGAATATACCGGCAGTTTCCCTGTCTCCACCGCCGCATTTATCAAGAGCTTTTATTATCATCCATCTCAAAAAAGAGTCGCCGCTTTTTTCAATGCCCGCGCTATTCACAAAAACAGGTTTATCTGTTTCTCTGCCGTCGGGCGGAGCTTGTTCATCATCCGCGTAAACCCGTATTTTGTTACAGAGCGCCCTTACCACGGCTTCCCCCCCTATGTTCCCCATTGCCTCTATCGCGGCTACCATACTTTTATAAGCCCCTGTACGCATGACGCCTGCCACAAGATCGCCGTCTGCCGGGTTTTTATACCTGCCCAAAGCCATGACTGCCATGCTTCTTATATCATCGTCTATTTCTTCTTCTGCCACCGCTCTTAAAGCCTCCCGGGCTTCAGGCGGACGTTCGGCGGACATAAACCTTATAGCCGCTTTCCTGATGGACCTCGTTTCATTAACATCGTAAAGCCGGGCTATCATGGCCATCACGGTTTTACGCCCGCTGAACGATGCAAGCGCCTTTACTGCCGCGCCCCGAACTCTTTCAAAAGGGGAAGAGGCCTTACTCCCCAGAATAGTTTCCGCTCTCCGCCCCCTGAAACCGCTTGCTACTTCCAGAAGTTTTACCTGTTCTTCCTCATTTTCCTCCGGTTTCATTTTTTCAAGGAGGCCAAGTATAACGATTTCCGCTTCCGGCCCGCCCATCCGCGCTATAGCGTCAAAAACCGCGCGCCTTACATTTCTGTCAGGGTCCGTCAGCATAGATTTAAAAAAAACAAAGTCCCCGGATCCTTTTATCTCAGCCAGCGCGTCTACCGCGGCGGCACGCACAGCGGGAATTTTATCACTCTTCGCGATAACATACAGCCTCCGCGCCGCTTTTTCGGGTTTTATTTTTTTGATCGCTTTTATCGCCGCTATCCGCGCTTCAGGCAAAGCTTCCGCGAGCCCTCTTATAAGAAGCCCGTAATGTTCTTCACGCGCCTTTTGCTCAAGGATCCGCAGGATCCCCAACCGCAAGCCCTGGTCGCCATCATCAAACATTGCCACGATGTCATCGCTAAGCTCAGGCTTCATGTGTCCGCAGATATTCTTTACAACTTCGCCGGAGAACCTGCCGATCTTTCTGACCGCTATTTTTCTAATGGTGTCCTGGCGGCACGTCAACGCCGCGAATAACATCCGGCACTCTTGCGCCTCGTTCCTGCAAAGCTTTTCCGCGGAATCCAGAGCCGCGGCGGACACTTTTTCGTCCGGGTCATGAATATATCCCGCCGCGGGATCAAAACACTTATTATCTCCGCTATCCCCCGCTATAATAAGTTTCATTGCCCTTACTTCCGCGCAAGGAACATTTTCTCTAAGTTTCTCCAGAAGTATCCGGCCTCCGCTTACAATGTCGAGCGCTTCAGCCAGGTTATTTTTATATCCGTCATCTTTACCGGACGATTCCCCTATAAGCCGCATATTCCTGCTCCCATCCGCAAGAAGTTTGAACCCTTTTTCCGCAACCCTCAGATCATCGCCGCGCGCCGTTTTCATGGCACTGATGTATAAACGGTACAGTTCTCCTTCTGTCACTCCGCAGCGGTCCAGGACCTCGAGGGCTTTCATCCTCAATTTAAAATCCGGATCAAGCGCAAGCGGCAGGATCTCTCTTACTGCCTCTCTGCTTCCTATATTGCCGAGCGCCGCGGCGGCAGTCTGGCGCAGAGAGAAAAGATCGTCCCTGAATATTTCAACAAGCGCCGTAACTGCCCCGGGATACCTCATTTTCCCCAGAGAAGAAACAACAGCTTTAGTTATTTCCATGTTTTCCTCATTGATCAAATTTAAAAGACATTCTCCATCCTGTTCGCCACACTGCTTTTCGATATACCCGAAAGCCTCTATAGCCGCGGACCTGATACTCACGCTTTCCTCTTTACATATAAAAACTTTTTTCAAAAAACTGAGCCCCTTTCTGTCTTCCGCCGCCTCAAGCGCCCTTATAGCCGCCATTTTTACAAGGCTCTCTTTGTCCTTGAGCATACCGCAGATAATATCTACCGCTTTTCGTGACGGCACCGCGCGAAAATACTCGAGAACCGGTATTTTCAGATCTCCTGCCTCCGCGTTTTTCAACACATCCAGCATAATATCTTCGGCCCGGCGATCGCTTATAGCCGCGAGAGCCAATACGGCTTCCGTCCTCACGTTCTCCGACCTGTCTCCGGCAACCGCCATAATGCTGTCCAGAGCTTCTGTCTCGCCCATATCCATATACCCAAGGGCCTGTATAGCGCTACA
This sequence comes from Candidatus Omnitrophota bacterium, assembly GCA_043823375.1. Lineage (GTDB taxonomy): Bacteria > Omnitrophota > Gorgyraeia > Tantalellales > Tantalellaceae > JBDRAX01. The sequence goes on from JBDRAX010000160.1 coordinate 16,712, forward strand.
GCGTATGTCTTCTTCCCTGTCCCAGAGGCATCTCTTTAAAAATGGAAATACCATCTGCCCGCTGAAAACGGTAAGGCTCTGGACCGCGGCCTTTCTTCTGGCCAGATCACTGCCTCTGAGTATCACACGTTTAAGGGCGTTAAAAGCCGCGTCCGTACCGAGCTGGGCCATATTGTTCACCGCCCATACGGCTATATCCGTTTTTTTCGACAACGCGGCTTTTTCCAGAGCTTTTAACCGTTTATCAGCCTCCGCGCCAAGCTTAACAGCCCGCGAGAGCGCTTTTTCCCTCACAATCTCATCAAGGTCTTCCGTCATATCAAGAATTTCGTCCAGAGCTTTTTCTCCGTTCACTTCCTCCATAACGCCAATAGCGAATATCTTTATCCTGCCCCTCTTACGGGAGTCTTTGATCTCCATCATAGAGAGCTTCCCCTTGCTCAGAGAAAAAACACCGGACGCAGCTTCTTCCCGCACATACGCGTATTTGTCATCAAGGAGCCTGACAAAATCGCCGATCGCGCCCTGTTCATCAAGCGCGTTAAGAGCCCTTAATGCCGCCAGCCTTACAAGCGCGGAAGAAGACCGTGTCTCCGCTCGCAGCTCCGCCGTCGTGATTTCTCTGGCGGGCTCCGAATAATGCTCAAGAAAGCTGTCTGTTCCCGTCAAAAGAAAAAGTGCCAGCGCCGCTGATCTCCGCACCGAATAATTCTCGTCACTCAGCGCCGTCATAAGCGCCGGACAGCCTTTTTTATCACCAAGTATACCAAGCGCGGCCGCGCATGTCCTCTTTAACGACGGACTCCCCGATCCCAAACACTCTGACAGTAGAGCAACTCCCTCTTCCCTGCCGCTCAAACCTATAGCTTCCGCCAGCACCAGTTTTAACAACTCTTTTTTTCGGCTGAATGTAATAATCTCCTTAAACATTTTTTCCGTCGCCGGGATGTGACTGTTTTTTTCATCATTAAGGCTTTTTCCGTTTTCCGAAAAACACAAAATAAGTTTCTCTGATATTTTTCTGTCCGGCTTATACGCGCAAAGGCTTTTTACAGCGGCTATCCTTACATCTATACTCGGATCATCCAGCAGCACATAAAATATGTTCATACCCGCGCTATTTTCCAAAACCAGGCTGAAACCTCCCATTGCCTCTGCCGCCTCTTTCCTTACCTCTTTATCAGGGTCACGCGCGGCGTTAATGACCAGGTCCAAGGCTGCTTTGCCGCGCATGGAAGAAAAAACTCTTACAGCGGTACTCCTTGCGTCGGTCTCCATATCATTAAGTTTCTCCTCTACAAGGAAAACCGCGTCTTCTCCCCTGATCAGCGCGAGTTCCTTTATCGCCCTGCACCTGATATGGGGCAGAGGGCTATCCAGCGCCCTGACCCACCCGCTTTCTATTATTTTCCTGTCAGCTCCGATCTCATTAAGAGCGTCTATCGCGTTATCAATATAGTTATATGCCGGTTTATAATAATACCCCGGTTTGTAGATACATGTTCTGAGTACGTCGATCGCGGCGCTGCCGCCATAGCGCGCCACACACTTTATAGCTGTCTTTGCTATGCCCGGATTTCCATCATCGAGAAAAGTTTTCCAGAAACGAAACGCTCTTTCCCCGCGCCGGAATTTCAGCCTGCTCAAGATCTGTTCTCGTTCCTTCGCCGTTTTCGCCATACGCGCCTTTGCCATATACCGGAATTCCGGATAAAACGCCCTGTACACGGCATACCCGAGGAAAACCGTAAACATAATGCTAAGCGCCCATAAACCTGTCTCCCCGTATACATTTTCACATCCGGGAAGCCACAGTAGAGAAACTACCGACAAAAACACCCGTGATATATATATCGCGCTTATCTTACCCGGACGGCTGTAGCTTTTTCCGTCTTTTTCCTCACCAGAAACAGCCTCTCTCTTATTAACGCGCGCGGTATTTATCGGGCCGGATATTTTAACCTCTTCCCCCTCTGCCCGATTAAAAACGCTTTTATCATCCTCGGCTCCCGCGGGCAGGCCTTTTACCGCTAACTTTTCCGCTATCATCCATTCATACCCTGCCAGTTCCTGTTTTTCCATCCCTTTTATAGAAGCGGCTTTGATCATATACTCTTTCTCATCCCCGTTTTCCAGAACCCTGTATGGTATCGTCACCTGTCCACATGAAAACTGCACATGGGAAACATCTATCCCGGGGATAATTTGATAGTCCCCCCTGCCTGAAATAAAAGATTCAAGATGCTTAAGGGGTATGGGCCCGATCCCCCTGTCAGGATCTCCCTCAAGAAGAAGCTGTGAAATAAGAGCTACCGAATTACGCAAAGACGCGTCATAAAAGATCGACGCCTCCAGTTTTTTTTCAAAAGCGCTCCATACAGCAAGCTTCTGCCCCCTGCCGAAAAAAACAGGATCAGCCCCGCAAAATCCGGAAGCTGAAAATGTAACGACAAGTATCAGGCTGACTGCCTTTATGAATTGATTGTTTTTCATTATATTTTTTCCATAACTCTTGTTGCGTAAACAACTAACAACATATTCTTAATTTTTATAGTTTAACTATACGTTATTTTATCACTTCTCGACAAAATAATCTATCTTTTTCTAAATTTTTCTTTATTTACAGACGTGCGTCATTTCCCCCTATACATTCTGAACTCGCCGTTATATCAATTCCGGGAATTCTCACCAGGTTGGGGCTAATAATCATTCGCCCTTAAAGAGGTAATTATCATTTATTAATCATTGATCAGGGCGAAAAATTTTTCGCCCCTACCTCAAATGCGGGGTAAATTCCATAGAGATCGCCTAAAGCTTTTCCATAGTCTATCCTTAAGAAATGCGGGTTAGAACAAGAGAATGTTTTTCCGCGCTCCGCGCGGGTTAGAAAACCCGGCTATTCCAATCCGCTAAAGTCGCGCTATTTTTTCGGCATGGATTTTATAGAGATGTAAAAACTTCTTTCTGGGATGCTGCCCATTCTATTATGTCATGGTAGTCTACAGGCTTTATTTTGATAGGCCCTATGATCCTGAATAACTGATGTATATTTCTTATATCGGCTTCAGGAGGAATATCCAAAACCTCTCCATTAACCTCTCTGATATAGTCAAGCAGGTTTTTATACGCCTCTTTAAAAACAGACTCATCCATACGGCTCAAAAAAGCGGCGTGCCGCGCTAAAGCCGCTCTCCATGTAAGATCCGGATATGCCTTGTCCGTATACGCGTCTTCTATGGTAATAAGGCTGCCGCCGTATTTCTCCGAAAGCCCGCGGCACGCCGCTTCATCTCCCGTTATACTGATCTTTTCCCGCGGCATTTCCGGCGCATACGCGACGACTCTGGCGTTCACGCGCTCTGTCCCGCTGGAACCGGCGATATCCGAGTACGCCTGATCTATCGCCCTCAGGTAATTTTTCATTGTTTCTTCCTGGCTGCCGGGCACTATCAGGAACCGTATCACCTGCCGGGTATCCTTACTGCTTCCGTAATCATTGTCCCTCAATCCGGCATTGATCACGCTTACGACAGAATCGACCCGTGGAGCATCAACGAGGTTTTCTCTCACGCCTACAATAGTTTTAACGATCGTTTTTCTTCCGGACGCCTCGCCATACAGAACCAGCGTACTCCGCGTTCTCTCGCCCCGGGAAGCGGGGCTCACACGGTTAATATACCTTCTTATTTTTCCTTTCAGCGTATTTTCCCCGAAAATTTTTCTCTGTATCCCTTCATATAATATTTTGTGATTCCCCGCGCCTGTCACCGCTTCAAGCGCCTCATGCAGTACGGCTTCGGCCAGAGCATCAAGGCCTCCCAGCTCGGATTTCTCATTTAAAAACTCATCCACAAGACTGATCACGCGCTTATCGCCCGCTTTTTCCCCCCAGCCGATCATATACTTCTCTTCACCCCGAACAGCAGGGCGATCTCCTTCATTACTGAAAAACCGGATCTCACTGCCCGCTATAAAGCGCACCGCATCTATCAAAAGTTCCCGGTCAGGCGGAGAAAGATCCTCCCGTTCTTTTATATGCCTTATCAGGATATCAGCCTCCATTGCCGGGTCTTTCCCGCGCGCGGCAAGGGATATATCCTCCCGCGCCTTATCCCCGGGCTTTAACCCCTCCGCTATTTTACTTAATATCACGGCTTTTTTTTCTAAACTCGTATTATCATCAAGAGCCCGGGCCCTTGCCAATATTTCATCCCTTTCTTCCTCAGGGAAACCTTCACTCTGTATAGCGCCTGAGAGAGCCTTACCCGCGTCACGCCGGGCATAATATGAAGACACCGCGGCAGGGTCCATAAACACAGTCAGCATTATCTCCGCCTCTTTGTCAGCTCTTATTTTAGGGCCTCTGACACGCGCAAACATCTCCAGCTGTTTTTTGAGAGTCTCCCTGTTCCTTGAAGAACATTTACCGGAAGCCGCGGCCGCGGCTATCCGTTCCTCAAACGTTCCGCTATCCAACGCGATCTCATCAATTAACCTGATGATCGACCCGATCGCGTTTATCTCTTTTTCCAGCCGGCCTTTTTCCTCTTCACGCGCCGCTTCCATCTGAACATTTTTTTTCCTCAGTTCTTTGTCCCACAAATCCCTGGCCGAATAGCACGCCTTTTCTTCCACATCAGCCTCGACAGCCTCCCTCATTATTTCCCGAAGATCAGCCCTGTCCGCGCCTGATAAAATACGGGAAAACATCCCGTCAATGAAAACCTTCATAAGGTCTTTTCCCGAAGACCCTTCATACCCGTCACTGAAAAGGTCTCCCCGGCCTTTCTTGTCAAAAGCTTCGGAAGCGTCATACAGCCTGGCAAGAAATTTAAGCCATTTCGCTATATGCAGCCGCGCCCTTGTTTTGATCTGTTCTTCTCCGAAAGAAGAACAGTCCTCGAATTCCCCGAGATCGCTGAGATCCCCGTATACGCCGATATCTTTGCCCTCTGCTATATCCTGACCGATAAAAACCCCCGCCATTAAAAACGCCCGCGTGTTGATCCCCATGTTCCGGAACAAATCTTCCCAGGTATTACCGGCTTTTTTCTTAAGACTGTTGAGTTTCGCGATCTGTCCTTCAAGGGCTTTTCCCGCTTCTTTCATATTTTTTTCAAGCCTGTCAATTTTCTCTTTTTCTTTTCCCGCGCCTGAAGCCAGGCTGATCTCATGATCAATTTTTTTTCCAAGGTACCTTGACAGAAAGGCCGGTAAATTATCCACAACCGCCATACGGTCTTTGCCTCCGCGCCTCACGCGTAATACCTGGACATATCGCGCGTCAGGCCCGCGGGCAAACCCCGTGGGCACAATCTGGGCGATATCAACATTAAGCACGGCGTCAAAAGCGCGCAGACGCTTCTCGACGTCCGGCACAGACGTTTCACCTCCGGAGAAACAGCCTCCAACGCCTTCGTTCGCTATTCTCTGATAAGCGGCGTCAATTCCTAATAATGCCTTACCTTCTAACGCCTTTATCTCCTTACGCTGCGACAGCCAGAAAGTTATATACTCTTCGTCCGGGGCATAGAAACGTACCAGATACCCGGGTTTTTCACCTCCCCTGCTTATCTTCGTAGAGGCCCTTGGCTGTTCCAGGTTCGCAGAGAGCGCCTCGAGAGTTTTAACGTAGTACCGCAAATAACATTCGTTATATATACTGCTAATGATCGTCTCCAGGCTCAGATTAACAGACATTCCCTCATCCGCCATATCCTCCATCAAAGCTTCAAGATACCTGATGACCCTTTTTGTCCTGGTCCCGTCAGCCCAGGAAAATTCTATTTCAAGATCCGTCACCGCGTTTTCTTTTACGATATTGATCTTAGGCATCCCCTGGAACCTTCCGTCTATAGCGCCCAGATCCATGGAAACACGCGGGACATTGTCTTCCTTCGACATAATAATATTTTTCAGACGCCTCACTATATTTAATGTCTGTTTTTCCTTCATTCTTTCCTCTATTAAATCCGCTGAAAGCCTCATAAGAAGGCCCACGGTTTCTATCTCCCACGCATCAAGGTCCTGTAATTCCTCCCATCCGGTGAAACCCTCCGTTATATTGCCGCCGAACAGTCTTTCCCGTATAAGCTCGAAAAAATCCTTACGCGCGTAAAACACTGTCTGTTTATAGAAAGACCTGAACGCGTGTATGCCGCCGCCTTTGAATTGCAGGGCGCTGCATGGTTTAACCGCTTTTTCGAGATCCTTCAGGCTGATATTTTCAGGAAGAACCTTCCTCTCCGCGCTCAGATATTCTCTCGCCTGGCCGTATGTGAGGCTCCCCCAGAAATACACTACCTTCTCAGGAGACACTTCAAGCGCGGTCATCCGTACCGGAAGATAAAAGAGGCGGTTCCCGCCCTCCGTTATCCGCACAGGTACAAACACCTGCGCGTCAGGATCGTTTACTCCGCTCCCGGGAAAAGAAGACTGCCCCCTTAAGACTTTCTCTCCTTCCTGCCTGAGAAACTTCAAAAGGTTTTTCGACTCTTTCCCGTCTTTCAACAGTTTATATATCTCCTTAAGCGTTCCCTCATCCTGATACCCCGCGCTAAGCCGCAGGTCCTCCGGTTTTTTGACTTCCCGGATAAAAAGATCGCTGACCTTTCCGCCGGAATCGATATACCCCCTGAAAATAAGATTATTCGCCAGGTCTTCCGCCTTCTTCTCATCACTATTTATAACGCCGACGCTCATTAGATCCTTGAAAGCGATACTCTCCGCTTCCGGGAGCTCAGGACTGTTGAACCCCGCGTAAACCGGGAACAATAGCAGAGGATAAGTTATCCCGCTCGCCGTGTCCGTCTTATGATAAAGCTTCGCTATCTTCGCCCTTGGGCCGTTATTCCATCCCCGGCGCTCTACTTCCTCATATATCAGATCCGAAAACCCTTCATCTTCCCGGTACGCTTCAGCGAGCCTGTTGAGAAGTTCTTCTATACTTTCGAAATCAACAGCCCGCCCTTCATACCCCGGCACCTTTTCATCTCCAGTTAAAAAATCCTCGATAACAGGCCATGGTTCTTCCTCGCCCCTGATCTCCGGAGCCTCGGAAAAAGGGTCCTCTGCCGAAGACAGAAAATCCGTCTCATCATCCATATACTCTCGTTCCCGCGGGTCTATCCCCAATCGCCTGTTTTCCTCTATCGAATTGTTCATCTTCTCCACGAGAAAAACAGCCTCTTCCCTCAACCTTTTTAAATTCACCTCGGAAGAAGGGTTCTGCCTGTATTTCAAAAACGCCTCGTTGATCCTGATATTGTCCGAGTGAGGTACCCGGTAAGAAGCCGCTGTCTCATGAAGCAGAACTACTGCCGCGCGCGTCGCGGAAAAAGGGTCCGCGCTGTTAAACAGCTCCCCGTTTAACAGTATACCCTCTCTGTCATGACTGCCTTCAACCATAGCCGGAGGCTTTTTCCACTCTCTGATATTCCCCGCTCTTTTAAGAAGCAGTCCCGCTTGTTCCGGGCTGAGCCCTAACACGCGTACCAGCCCTTCGCTTATTGACGAAACATCCCCGGTACTAACCGGCGCATGGCCTGTCCTGCCGCCCACTTTCGCTATCCACTTTCCGTACTGCTCCGCCGTCATTTTCTCCCCGTCCACAAGCACTATATCCGGCAGGTAATCCGCCGGAAGGCTTATTTCCCCTCCCTCGCCCGCTTCTTTTTCCAGCGTACGGATATAATCCTCCCCCGCGAACAAACTCGCCGATATTACGGTATTATCAGGGAGCGCCGCTTCAAAAGCGGCCGTCGCGCCCTCTATGTTTTTACCGGGGGAAAAAACTATATATCCCCAGTCTGTCCTTACGGTATAGTTTTTCCCGCTCAGGATACGCGCCGTCACCCTCGCCTGCATAAGACGCATATTCCTCACATCAGTATCTATCCCCATCTGACTGAAAAGGCTCTGTATGGCTAACATAGACTTACCCGGCTGATATTTCACGGCTTTTTCAAAAAGCCCGTCCAGAGCGGTTTTCCTTCCATTCATTAGATCGAAATACGGGCTTTCATATCCCGGGCCGTTTGAAAAAGAAGGCAAAATCGAAATATACGAAATGTCATTTTTCCTGAACAAGAGGCTTAAGTTTTCCGTATGGAAACCGCCGGCTACCAGAACCGTTGTTTTCCTGCCCATTAAATCCATCTGTTCAGGATCATCCGGAAGATAAATATTCCGCGTAAACGCGTCGTCTCTCTTAAAGGAATACTCGTAAAATCTCTCGGCCTCAGGTTTGTATTTCTCAAGCGATCCCATGCCTCCATACGCGAGGCCCCTTACTCCGTACTTTTCGCCCTTTTCCAGTATGAAGTCCCTCCATCGCCCGGTATCGAACCCGGAGATATTACTTTTATAATATCCATAGTCGTCCCTTGTCAGAGAAAAACCGAACATATCTTTCAAGATCCGGAAATCATGGAACATCCTGTCAAGCTCTTCCTGATCCTTACTCGTGAACAGCCTCTTTTTTATCTCTTTTTCGAGAAACTTTATCTGGCCCATAACGCCGTGTCTGTCTATACTGTCATAGAGCGCGAGATAACGCGCGTATTTTACAAGATCAGGGAATTCCTCCATATCAATTCCGCAACCGGAAGCTCTATCTAAAAGGTACGTGTGGTATTCTCCGCCCGATATCTCCCCTCTGCCGAACTTTACTGCCTTTTCAAAAAACCCGGGCATCGACTTCTTTGGAACTTCTCCCTTAAGGATTTCTATCAATCTGTCCCTTTCTTTATCCGCTTTTCTGAAATCAATATCCCCTTCCATTATTACCGTTTCCCTGACTTTTTCTATATCCGGGCACTCCGAAAGTGAAATGCCGAGCTGATCCGCGTGATCAATAAGAAAGCCGACATACTTAGTGAAATCCATTTTCCCGGCCATGTACTCCATGCTCCCCGTGTCAACATCCGCCAGGGCCGGAGAATAAATGACCTTTTTCAACGCGGAAAGGTCTTTTGCCATGACAGAAAGATCCCTGTCCGTTTCATCCTTATGTATAGTGGAACCTCTGAAAGCCGCTAAATTTTTACGATACAGCGGCGCGTCTTCAATACCCCACACTTTTAACGGCCCGGCGTGTCCTATCGCGAAGGCTTCCGCTCCGCTTACAAGCCCCTGCCTCACAAAAATATCAACCGTCTCTCTCCTCGCCTCCCTGCCTCTGATCCCTGTAAAAGCCGAAAAATCATACGCGCCGGCTCCCCCTTCAAGGTTCAATATACTTACCCCATGCCTCGCGTTTAAAAAACGAAGAATGTCTTCTATCTTTTTCTGACAGTCATAATTACAATGCGCGTCCTGTATCATAATGACCAGGGCTTTTTTCCCGGAAAGCCATGTGTCTCGGATTTCTCCGTAATTACGCGGCAGATTTACTTCAACACCGCTGAAATCAAATTCTTCAGGCATCAAATAAGACGCGTATGATAAAGGCCCGACCTGGATAAGCTGGAAAAAAATAATAAAAACCAGGCCCTTCTTCAAAAGGTTCAAAATAAGCCGCCCTTTTTTCAGACACTGCTTTCCCGTGTTCACAACACATTGCTGTATAAGCATTTCCGCTCCTTATCCACTGCGCCGCTAAACATATTCCGCGCAATACTGCCTTTTTTATACATATACTCCTCCATCATATAGTTTACCCTGCGCGCTTACATATAACCACACAATTAATCGGGATTTTGTTAAACTAACAGTTCGTGAAAAATGCCGCCTCTTTCAGAAAAATTGGCCTTTTCGTGGATAGGAATATTATGCTATTTTCAGATGAAAAAATTATGCGCTCGGTAAACTGGAAGCCGGATCTCCCCGGCCGATGCTTAACCCGCATTTCTCACAAACAGTCGTAGTGAGAAAGCATAAGTGTTTGTAGATACAAGGCCTGAGTG
>JBDRAX010000161.1:0-6865 GCA_043823375.1 Candidatus Omnitrophota bacterium
GATAGTTTTTTACGGCAATGAGTTATCAGTAGGGATATTTCTGGCAAACTGGCTTATATGGGGCGCGGCAGGAAGCTTGCTGGCCGGTAAGACAGCTGAAAAATTCCGCGATAAAACCTATGTGTTATCTCTGTTTCAAATAAGCCTCGCGGTTATTCTGCCGGCAGCGTTTTTTCTTACCCGCTGTTCGAAAGTATTCATGAACATATCCCCTGGAGAGATCATAGGATATGTTCCGATGATGCTATCTACTTTCTGTATTTTGTCTCTGCCGTGCCTGATACTCGGGTTCATCTTCAGCCTCGCGTGCCGCGTTTATCATGGTGTTGACCGCGATGCCACGCGCAGTATCGCGCATATGTATATCGCTGAAGCGGCAGGTTCTATTTTAGGAGGTTTTCTGTTAAGTTACATCCTGATACGTTTTTTAGCTCCGTTTACCATAATTTTCATGTTCTCACTGTTTAACGCCGCGCTATCACTGATCCTGGGCAGTTATGCCCGTATAAACCGCCGTAAAGGGGCTATAATAATTAAAACAGCGGTTTGCTTATTGATCCTCGCCTGTCTGGCGGGGACAGGCGAGATACGCAGGATGTCACTTAATTGCCTCTGGAAATCTTTTCATGTGGTTGACTCAAAAGATTCAGTTTATGGGAATATTACTGTTACTGAACGAAGCGGCCAGAAATCTTTTTTCGAGAACGGGCTCCATCTTTATACTGTCCCTGATGAGCTGTCTTCCGAACAGGCCGCGCACTTCGCGCTGCTTGAGTGCGAGAGCCCGGTTGATGTGCTTCTTATAGGAGGCGGCGCGGGCGGCCTCCTTAAGGAAATACTTAAATACCCGGTAAAACGCGTCGATTACATCGAACTTGACCCCCTGATGATCAATATCGCCGAAAAATATTTGGACGCGGAGGATTCCGCTTACCTGAAAGCTCCCGGAGTGCGGATCATTAACTCCGACGGGCGGTACTTCATAAAACACACAAAAAAGAAATATGACTGCGTGATCGTGAATCTCGGCGACCCTTATACCGCGCAGCTCAACAGGTTTTATACTTCCGAGTTTTTCAGGGAAACCGCGGATGTACTGAGCGATACGGGCATTTTATCATTTTCACTGACATCCTCAGAAAATTACCTGAGTGATGAACTCAGGGACTATCTCAGTTCAATATATATGAGCGCCCGTCAGGTATTCCCGGACGCCCTTATTATCCCGGGCGATACTGTTTACTTTGTTTTCGCGAAAAAAAAAGGCATGCTTTCTTATGACATGAACCTCCTGATGAGCCGCATGGATAAATGGGGTATTGAAGCAAAATACGTGCGGGACTATTACCTTGTAGACAAATTTTCGCCCGAGAGGATCAGATACGCCGAAGAAAAAATCGCGGACACTACGTGGGTCAGCCCGAACAGAGATTTCAAGCCCGTATCCTATTACTACGCGACCGTATTTTGGGGAAGCCTTTTTGATATGCCCGTATTCAGGAAGGTCCTGCTCAATATAAAGCCGGAATACATATGGTTATGCGCGTTTTTTTTCTGTCTCACGTTATTACTGTTTATCGTTTCCGCCGGCGCGAAAATGAAAAAACGAGCGGTTTTAACGGCGGTAATGACAACAGGCTTCGCGGAAATAATCTTCCAGATATCAGTGATCCTCGCTTTCCAGGTCATATATGGATACGTTTTTTATAAGCTGGGAATAATTATCACGTCTTTTATGGCCGGGCTTGCGCTTGGAGGATGGATGATCTCACGATATATGCCACGGATCAATGACGATACCCGGATCTTTACGTTGACACAGGCCGTTATTTGCCTTTACCCTTTACTCCTCCCGCTCATATTTATCTCGCTGGCCGGCACAAGATCAACGGTTATCTCCTGGCTCGGATCTAATATTATCTGCCCGTTCCTTCCGGTTATCGCCGGCATAATAGGGGGCATACAATTCCCGCTCGCTAACAGGATCTATATGGATAAGTCAGACGCTATAACCGAGTCAGCCGGGCTCACTTACGGGCTTGACCTTATTGGCGCGTGCGCCGGATCCCTTTTAGCCGCGGCTTTACTTATACCCATACTCGGCATATACGAGGTCTGTTTCCTGGCATCACTTGTAAATATTACAGTACTGGGTTCTCTCATATTGTCTTCTCTGAAAAAAAAGTAAGTAAAACAAAGTACCGTTTTTTATACCGACAGGCGCCAAACGGCAGAACGCCGTGGTTTCGCGTTATTTATGATACTTAATTTATTCCTTGTCTTAACAATATTGAAGTTATATAATTATGTCCAAGTTATTTTAAGGCCGATAGGATCTGAACGAACAACTATTAAGGAGAAACAATGTTTGACCTGAAAAATCTGGGTGATATGGCGAAAATGGCGAACCAGGCTAAAAAAGTCCAGGAAAACCAGGAAAGATTCCAGAAAGAACAGATGGATCTGCTGAAAAAAATATCTTCACAGCTTGACACGGTTATCACGATATTAAAAGAGCGCGGCAAATAGCGTATAATAACACACGATATAAAAAAATATGATCATCACAAAACAAAAAGATCCGGCGGTGATACTCGAATACCTCAAAGATTCTAAAAAAATTTTTCTGGTCGGGTGTAATTTGTGCGCGACTATATGTAAAACCGGAGGAGAATACGCGATCGAAAAAACACGCGGGTTCTTAACGGACAACGGTAAAACAATTACCGGGTCGGCTATACTGGACCCTGCCTGCAATATTCTGGAGGTAAAACGCTTTTACCGGAAACATTCGAAGGAAATTGACGCTTCAGACGCGATTTTAAGCCTCGCGTGCGGCGGCGGAACCCAGACTTTAACCGACATTATAACCGGCAAAGATATTTTCCCGGCAAATGATACGCTGTTCCAGGGCGAAATAGCGGAAAAAAGCCTGAAGCAGTCTCGTTTTGAACAGAAATGTTCGCTGTGCGGCGATTGTATGCTTGGCCTCACGGGAGGGATCTGCCCGATCACCCGTTGCCCGAAAAGTCTGATAAACGGCCCCTGCGGAGGCGTAATAGACGGTAAATGTGAGGTTGACCGGCAAAAAGACTGCGTCTGGATCCTCATTTATAAAAAGCTCAAAGAAACAGGGAAACTGCATATGCTGAAAGAAACGCGTCCCCTGAAAGACCACAGCAAAAATAAACATCCTCAGGATCTGACAATAAAATGAAATATGACGAAATAGCGCGTAATGTAAAAGCGGTATTAGCGGAAATCCCGGATGATGTCAGAATCGTCGCGGCCGCTAAATCAAGGACTCCCGATGAAATCCTGGCCGCGATAGACGCTGGTATAAAAATCGTGGGTGAAAACTATATCCAGGACTCCGTTGAGGCGTTCAACAGGATAGGTAATAAAATAAAATGGCATTTTATAGGGCATCTGCAGAAAAACAAGATCAAAAAGGCGGTTGAGATCTTTGATGTAATAGAAACAGTTGATTCCTTTGATCTGGCTGAACAGATAGATATGAAATGCGCGGCCGCAGGCAGATCAATGGAAGTTTTTATTGAAATAAACAGCGGGAAAGAACCTCAAAAATCAGGTGTTCTCCCGGAAAACAGTATGGAGTTCATAAAAAGCGTTTCGGCGCTGGAACACATAAAGATCAGGGGCCTTATGACAATGGGGCCTTTTTCAGAAGAACCGGAGGATGCGCGGCCATATTTCGCGGAAACGAAAAAGATCTTCGATTCGATAAGATCCGCCTCAATACCGGGCGTTGAAATGAAGTATCTGTCAATGGGTATGACAAATTCTTACAGGGTCGCTGTAGAAGAGGGCGCGAATATGATACGGATAGGGACGCGTATATTTGGAAAACGGGAAATAAAAGTACGCAATTTGCCCTTAGAACCATAGACAACTGAAAAAAAGCGTAACAGACGGGAAAAATGCCATGTATGTTAAAGTAATATTCGATCAAAAAGCTAAAAAAGGCCTGCTTTCAGGTACCGGTTTTTCCTGCCTGATAGACGGTAAGATATTATTCGATACGGCAGAAGCGTCTACCGCTTTAGTCGAAAATATGGACCGGTTCATGGTTTCAGCTTTGGATCTTAAGGCTGTAGTTATTTCTCATGACTACTGGAATCACACAGGCGGGCTATGGGAACTACTCAGGCGGCAAAACGGCCTTAAAGTATACGGCTGTAAATCTTTCAGCCATACTTTTATAGATTGCGTGAAAGAACTTGGCGGAGATCTTGTCCTCCTGGATAAACCCGTTGAGATCGAAAAAAATATTTTTGCTACAGGGGAACTCATTAATGAGGAAACGGAAAATCCGGTTTCGGAACAGGCCATAGTAGTACACGGTGATAAAGGTACTTCCGTTATTACCGGCTGTGCCCATTCCGGGATCCTGAATTTAGTCCGCGGCATCAAGGACACGTTCCGTCTGAAAGATCTATATATGGTCTTAGGAGGCTTTAATCTTGATCCTCTCGACATGGACGAGATACGAAAGATCACATCGGCACTCGTGGAGATGGGAGTAAAAAAAACAGGGCCCGCGTACAGCTCGGGGGATAAAGCCAGAAGGATCTTCAGCGGTAAATATCATGAAAACTATATACCGGTGGAAGCGGGTTATATCATCCAGCTTTAAACACCACACGCGGAAAGGATAAATGAGTCATGACACGGATTTCTGACGACATTTTTGATATGGTCATAATAGGCGGGGGGCCTGCCGGATTGACGGCTGGGCTTTACGCGGCAAGAGGGCGCGTGAAAGCGGTTCTGCTCGAAAGCATGACTGTCATGGGCCAGGTCACAATGACCGACGCGGTCGAAAATTACCCGGGCGTGGAAAAGGTTTCCGGATTTGACATTATTTCCAGATTCAGAAGCCAGGCTGAAAATTTCGGATTAAAATGTCAGGCGGATACGGTAAGAGAAATAACATCACGCCTGGAGAATGACATTCCTGTTTGGGATATACGCTGCGATGAAGGAAAACTTTCCGCGCTTTCAGTCGTGATCGCGAGCGGCGCGAGCCCGAAGAAGCTCGATATACCCGGAGAAAAAGATTTCACCGGGCGTGGAGTGTCGTATTGCGCCACATGCGACGGCCCCTTTTTCCGCGGGAAAAAAGTCGTTGTCATAGGGGGCGGTGACACAGCGGTTGAAGAAGCCTTATACCTTACCAGATTCGCTGAAAACGTAACGATCATACACCGGCGTGACAGGTTAAGGGCGACCCGCATATTGCAGGAACGCGCGTTCGCCGAAAAAAAAATAAATTTTATCTGGGAGGCCGTGGCGGAAAGTATAACCGGCGCGGATAAAGTCGGAAAAATAACTGTTAAAAACGTTAAAACGGGTAAAAATAGCGATGTTCTGTGCGATGGGATATTTATTTTTACGGGATGGGAACCTAATACGGGTTTCGTCAGGGACCTGATCAAAACAGAAAAAGACGGATCCATTGCCGTGGACGCGGAAATGAGAACCTCCGCCCGTGGGATCTTCGCGGCAGGTGATTGCACAAAGAAACTCCTTCATCAGATAATCACCGCGTGCGGAGACGGAGCTACCGCGGCTTTCGCGGCACAGAGATACGTTGATGAAATAAAAGGAGTCGCTTACAAATAGGAAAGCGGTCCCGCCCGGGACGGCTTTCTGTATAAAGTATCACAGCCTTAAATAATAAACCATAAAAAGGAGAAATATGGATAAAAACGCGTTAAATTTTTTCAGGGAACTTATTGAAAGCCACAGCCCTTCGGGTTATGAACATGAAGCAGCGTCTTTGTGGAAAAAAAGAGTAGGCAGTTTCGCGGATAACGTGAAAGTTGACGTGCACGGGAACGTGACCGGCGTCCTGAACGCGAAAGGCTCGCCTAAAGTTATGCTTGCGGGGCACATCGACGAGATAGGGTATATGGTCAAATATATAGACGATAACGGATATATATATTTTTCCGCTATCGGAGGGGTAGACCTGCATTTATTGCCGGGCCAGAGGGTATGGATCAAAGGCAAAAAAGGAAACGTGCTTGGGATAATAGGAAGAAACCCTATACATCTTCAGGATGAAGAGGAGAGAAAAAGAGTATCTAAAATAGAAAATCTGTGGATAGACATCGGAATGAAGACAAAAAAAGACGCGGAAAAACTGGTCAGTGTAGGTGACCCGGCCGTAACAGCCGTAGGGTTCGAGAATCTGAATGATTCCTGCGTAATAGGCCGGGGATTTGACGACAGAGCCGGAGCTTTCGTCGTCAGTGAAACATTAAAATCTCTCGCCGGTAAAAAAATGAACGCGGGTGTATACGGCGTGGCAACAGTCCAGGAAGAACTCGGTATACGCGGCGCCAGAACAAGCGCTTACGGCATCGCCCCTGATATCGGGATAGCTATAGACGTAACTTTCGCCACTGATGTCCCTGGAGCGAACAAGAAAAAAAACGGAGATATAACGATCGGTGGCGGTCCTGTGATCGCGCGAGGGCCGAATATAAACCATAAAATTTTCGAAAGGCTCGTAAAAACAGCGGAAAAAGAAAAAATACCATATCAGGTCGAAGGGATTTCCAGGGCAACAGGAACAGACGCTAATATTATTCAGCTTACAAAGTCAGGCGTGGCTACGGGCCTTATCAGCATTCCAAACCGTTACATGCATACGCCAGTAGAGCTGATAAACCTGAGCGATATAGAAAACATCATAAAGCTGTTAAGCGCTTTTATCGCGGGGCTCGACAGTAGAACAAGTTTTATACCGTATTAAGCCCCGCGCGGGGAACACGGTATCTGTGCAAAAAAAGGGGAAGGGGGAAAGTCATGCGTTCAGATCAAATGAAAAAAGGGA
>JBDRAX010000162.1:0-4277 GCA_043823375.1 Candidatus Omnitrophota bacterium
GACTGAAGTAAACGATGGTTTTGAAATAGCTGAAAAAGATCTTGATATCAGAGGGCCGGGAGAGTTTTTTGGAAAAAAACAATGCGGGCTTCCTGAACTTAAATTCGGCGATATCGTAAGGGACTTCTCAATAATGGAAGAAGCCAGGAGAGAAGCTTTCAGCTTTGTAAATGAAGACCCGGAGCTTCAGGATCCGCGTAACGCGGAAATAAGGCATGTTGTTTTTCAACGGTTTAAAGACAAACTTAAATAATATCATAAACAGCTGTATACCCGCCGTATTGTCGGTGATAAGCGCGGAGACAGCTTTTTACATGGGAAAAATATGAGGATAATAGGCGGTAAATTCAGGGGCAGAAAGATACTTTTCCCAAAAACCGAGACAGTTCGGCCTACCAAAGACAGGATACGTGAAGCAGTCTTCAATATTATAGCTGAAGCGGTTCCCGGAGCGATAGTTCTTGATATATTCGCCGGTAGCGGCGCTTTTGGATTAGAAGCTTTGTCCAGAGGGGCGGCTGAAGCTGTTTTTGTGGATATTGACAGGTTATGTTCAAATACTATTAAAAATAATATAGACAGCCTTAATATTGGAAAAGAGGCACGAGTCATTACCTGTGACACTTTTGAATTTCTCGAACAGGCGAGGGCTTCAGGATCCCGGATCAGGAGGGGTTTCGGCCTTGTTTTTTCTGATCCACCCTATGAACGTGGTATGGGGAGAAAAACCTTGATTATGATAAACTGTTATGATATATTATTGCCTTCCGGATTACTGATTATTGAGCATAAAATATCAGAAACCCTCCCTGGAAATGAAGGAAGTATTTCTCTTTTAAAACAAAAGATTTACGGGGATATCGCGATATCGGTCTATATTAAAAAGTAAATGGCGAATATAGTGTTTTTGTGTAGTTTTTTTTTAAAAACGTGTATAATATCTAAAAAAGTATTGTAAATCTATAATAAGACGAGCTGAAAATATGACGGGAATAGCGGTTTATCCTGGGACGTTTGATCCTGTAACGTACGGTCATTTGGATGTTATTAAAAGGGCGTCAACATTGTATGGACGGCTGTTTGTAGCGGTAGCTCATAGCGCGGATAAAACGCCCCTTTTTTCAGTCGCGGAACGCGTGGAAATGTTAATGGGATCCGTATCCGGCCTTGACAATGTTGAAGTTGAGGCGTTTGAAGGATTAGTGGTAGATTACGCGAGGGAAAAAAACGCGAAAGTGGTCGTCCGGGGTTTGCGGATGATCTCTGATTTTGAATATGAATTCCAAATGGCATTAACGAACAGGAAGATCAGCCCTGATGTGGAGACGGTTTTTATGATGCCGAATGAGGCATATTCGTATCTTTCAAGTAAGCTGATCAAAGAGATCGCGCGGCTGGGCGCGGACATCTCAAAGTTTGTTCCTGAAAAAGTGAAAATAAAATTGAAAGAGAAGATGTGACATGAGCAGGATTTTGGAATTACGAGAAAAAGCGAAACAAGAAAAACGGGCAGTTGTGCTTCCTGAAGGCGAAGACAAAAGGGTAGTAAAGGGCGCCGCTTATATCGCGAAAGAAGGCATGGCGAATGTTTATCTTTTAGGCAACAGGGCGGAGATGGCTAAACTCGCTGAGGAAAATTCGGTCGCGCTCGATGGGGTTAACCTTATTGACCCGCTTGAGCATGAGGCGAGAGACAAGATCATTACGGCCTATTATGAACTGAGAAAACATAAAGGGATAACCCGTGATGAGGCTGAGAAAACAATAATGACGAATTATGTTTATTATGCGGCCGCTATGGTAAGAATGGGGATAGCCGATGGATTTGTCGCGGGAGCAAGCCATACTACGTCGGATGTGGCAAGAGCCGCGATACAATGCCTCAGGCTTGACCGTGAAATTGGGACAGTATCGAGTTCTTTTATCATGGAACTGGAGAATTGCCCTTTTGGAGAAAAGGGGCTTTTCGCGTACGGCGATTGCGGGATAATACCGTATCCTACGACCAGGCAGCTTGTAGGTATAGCGATTGCTACCAGCAATCTTTTTCAGAAACTATTCGGGATCGATCCGAGAGTCGCGATGCTCAGTTATTCCACAAAAGGCAGCGCGAAAGGAGACACTGTTGATTCGATCAGAGAAGCGGTAGAAAAGATAAAAAATAAACGTCCGGATCTATTGATTGACGGGGAACTGCAGCTTGACGCGGCAATCGTGCCGGAAGTAGCTGAAATGAAATGCCCGGGGAGCAAGGTCGCGGGGAAAGCGAATGTACTGATTTTCCCGAATCTGGACGCGGGTAATATCTCTTATAAATTAAGCCAGCGCCTCGGTAACGCGAGGGCGGTAGGGCCGATCATACAGGGGCTTGATAAACCCTGCAGTGACCTTTCCCGTGGATGCAGTTGGGAAGATGTCGTTGATACCGCCGCGGTAGTGGCTATTCAGGCACAGGGCCTGTAATGCTTTGTTCCGCTCCGGTTCTTTAAAAAAATGGACAAACAAAAAAACGGATAAAATGTTAATTCTTGTTATAAACTGCGGGTCGTCTTCCGCGAAATATGATCTTTTTGATGTGAAAAAAGAAGTTTCGCTGTGTAAGGGCATTGTGGAACGTATCGGTGAGAAATTTTCATCGATCACGCATGAGATCAAGTCCGGTAAAAAATTTCATGAAGAAGTCAGCTGCCCAAGCCACTATGAAGCGATCGGTTTGATAAAAGAGATGCTCACGGATAAAAAAAAAGGAGTACTCGCGAGCGTGGATGAAGTAACCGGTGTCGGACACAGGGTTGTCCACGGCGGCGAAGAGTTCTGTCAGAGTATCAGGATCGACGATAAAGTGATCGGCAGTATAGAAAAATTTTCGGAATTGGCGCCTTTACACAATCCGCCTTCGTTGGCGGGGATAAAGAGCTGCATGAAAATATTCTGCGGTGTGCCGCAGGTCGCGGTATTCGATACCGCTTTTCATTATTCAATGCCGGAATATGCTTTTTGCTACGGCATACCATACGAATTTTATAAAAAGTATGGAATACGGAGGTATGGTTTTCACGGCACAAGCCACAGGTATGTAGCGGGGAAAGCGGCGGAAACGCTCGGGCGGCCATTGAAAGACCTGAATCTTATAACCGTGCATTTAGGCAATGGATGCAGTATTGCCGCTGTATCCGGGGGCAGCAGCATTGATACTTCAATGGGTTTTACTCCTCTTGAAGGCCTTCTTATGGGAACGCGGTCAGGGGATATGGATCCCGCGGTAGTGACGTTCCTTATGGATCGAGAAAGTATGAGTGTCGATGAAATGAACAGTCTCATGAATAAAAGAAGCGGCCTTTTGGGGGTATCCGGGGTAAGTAACGATATGCGTGATATCCTTGGCGAGATTGAGAACGGGAATAAACAGGCGAAGCTTGCTTATGAAATTTTTGTTTACCGCATAAAAAAATATATAGGCTCTTATGGAGCTGTTCTGGGGAGAGTGGATGCCGTTATCTTTACCGCCGGCATAGGAGAAAATGTGCCGCGGATAAAAGATGATATAGAACGCGATATTCGTCCTTTGTGGGGCGATAACACGAAATTCCTGATTATAAGTACTAATGAGGAGCTTCTGATCGCGAAAGATACGTATGAACTGGTTTTGAAAACAGTATAGAAATGTTAGGCGGAGGAAGGACCTGCAGAGGACGGATCCGGAAATAAAACTTTCCGCTTAATGAAAGGAAGGACATAGACATGCCAAAAGTAAAACATCGACATTCAAAAGCGCGTGGCCGTAAGAGACGTACGCATGACAAGCTGGATGCTCCATCCGTTTCAAAATGTGACCAGTGCGGTAAGCCGAAAAGGCCTCATTATGTATGCCCTCATTGCGGGTACTATGGAGGCACACAGGTAAAGAGCTGGGAATCGCTTGAAGAAAGAAAAGAGCGAAGAGAAAAAAAAGGTAAACAGCCATAGTACCGGATATCGCGCGTATAAGTCGTTCTGTATTGTTTAAAAGGGAAGTTTTATTAAAGTTACCCGGGCTGAAAAAAGAAAGCATCAGCAGAGAATAAAACATGGAGGGTCAAATGCGGATCGGCATTGATGCTATGGGTGGAGACAGAGCGCCTGAATGTATAGTAAACGGCGCGGTAATGGCGGTGAATGAATTTGAATATAACCTGACCTTAATAGGAGATGAATCTATGATCATGGAGTGGCTTGGGTCTCAGGATTATCCAGCTGAAAAAATCTATATCTTTAATACTACGCAGACAATTGAAATG
>JBDRAX010000163.1:0-4969 GCA_043823375.1 Candidatus Omnitrophota bacterium
ATACTTCGTACGCTGATGTTTCGGCGCTGAAAAGCGTTCTTGGCGTTGAGTTTAAAATAGATTTTTTTGAAGGGCTGAAAAGGACTGTCGAGTGGTTTCTCGTCCGCGGGAAGTAAAATGGCCCCGGATACTGTAAATCGGCGGTAGTTGTCTGGATAGACAGGAAAAATGAAAAATAAAGATACATATATACTCGGGATCTCAGCGTTTTACCATGATTCGGCCGCCGCGATGATAAAGAACGGCGATATTACAGCGGCCGCTCAGGAAGAGCGTTTTACGAGAAAGAAACACGATCCGTCGTTCCCGGAAAAGTCTATAAATTTTTGCCTTGGACAGGCAGGGATAAAAACCGGGGATATAGACATCATCGCTTTTTATGACAAGCCGTTCGTTAAATTTGAAAGGCTGCTTGAGACATATCTGGCGTATGCCCCTTCGGGGATACGATCTTTCATATCCGCCATGCCTCCCTGGATAAAACAGAAAATATTCATGAAAGAATATATAAGAAAAACCCTTGATTACAGCGGTGAGATCATATTCCCGGAGCATCACCATTCCCACGCCTCGAGCGCTTTTTACCCGTCGCCTTTTGATGAAGCCGCGATCATTACGGTAGACGGTGTGGGCGAATGGGCCACAGCCAGCTGGGGTAAAGGCGAGGGTAACAGAATAAGACTGGATCGTGAGATAAGGTTCCCCCACTCACTGGGCCTCTTATATTCGGCTTTTACTTATTATTGCGGTTTCAGGGTCAATTCCGGAGAATATAAACTCATGGGGCTGGCTCCTTACGGTGAGCCGGTATACGCGGATATTATACTTGATAAACTGATCGATTTGAAAAAAGACGGTTCTTTTAAGCTGGATCTGAGGTATTTTAATTATTGCGCGGGGTTGACCATGACTAACGGCAGGTTCCACAAGTTATTCGGCGGGCCGCCGCGGAAGTCTGAGAGCGCTATAGAGAAAAAACACATGGATCTGGCGCGGTCGATACAGGTAGTAACTGAAAAAGCCGTGATGAATATGGCTGAGCATGTTTATTCCGAGACCGCGTGCCGGAATCTGTGCCTTGCCGGAGGGGTGGCGCTTAACTGTGTAGCGAACGGCAGGATTCTCAGGGAAGGGCCTTTTGAGAATATATGGATACAGCCGGCTTCTTCCGATGCGGGGGGGGCGCTTGGAGCGGCGTTGATAGCCTGGCACGAATACCTGGGGAACGAAAGGCAACCTTGTGGCGGACGTGATTCGCAGAAGGCGAGCCTTCTGGGCCCGGTTTTTCAGGACGATGATATCGAATTATATTTGAAAGAAAATAATATACCGCATAAAAAGTATCCCCGGGAAGAACTGCTTAAAAGAACGGCGGGGCTGCTTGCTGATCAGAAAGTCATAGGGTGGTTCCAGGGGAGAATGGAGTTCGGGCCGAGGGCGCTGGGATCAAGGAGTATATTGGGCGACCCCAGATCGATCAAAATGCAGTCGATAATAAACAGGAAGATAAAGTTCAGAGAGTCATTCAGGCCTTTCGCGCCAAGTGTGCTTCTGGAAAAAGCCGGTGAATATTTTGATCTTGATAGTGAAAGCCCGTATATGCTGCTTGTCTCTCCGGTAAAAAATGAAAAGCGTGACGGGACGGAAGGGAATGAGAAAGCGGAGGGTTTTGAGAAACTGCGGGTAAAAAGGTCCGGGGTTCCCGCCGTTACGCATGTTGATTATTCAGCCCGGGTCCAGACAGTAAAAAGAGAAGATAATCCTGTGTATTATGATCTTATACGGAAATTCTGCGAAGACCATGGCTGCCCCATGGTTATCAATACTTCTTTTAATGTGCGTGGAGAGCCTATTGTATGTACCCCGGATGATGCTTACAGATGTTTTATGCGGACTAATATGGATTACCTTGTGCTGGGGAACTTTCTGATAGACAAAAATGAGCAGGACCCCGCTAAGGTCAGGATCGACGAGGTTGAAAAATTTGAACTGGACTGACAAGTGCGGGCGCGGTACAGGAGCCTGAGGAAAAAACAATGGATCATAAAAAGGTGACAAACAGGGATCTAAGGCAATTCGGGATAGTCCTGGGCCTTTTGCTGGGCGTCTTAGGCGCGGTGAGCATGTTCAAGGGCCATTACTATCGGGTGCCATGGTTTTTTGGAGGCTCTTTTGTTTCATTGGCCGCGGGGATATTTTTCCCCAGGCGCCTTAAGCCTGTTTACCGCGTTTTTATAAAAATAGCCCACGCGATAGGGTGGGTAAACACCAGGCTTATACTGATAGTTGTTTATTATTTTCTGCTGACACCTATAGGGCTCCTGATGAGAGTTTTCACGAAAGATCCGTTGAACAGGAAGATAGACCGCGGGTGCGGGAGTTACTGGATAAAACGGAAAAACGTTTTTTGTCCTAAAGAAGAACTTAAGAACCAGTATTGATATCGGATAATAGCGGAGGGAACAATGGGCAAAATGGAAATACTGAAGGAACTCTGGGGCTTTTTAAAGGTGAGGAAACGGTGGTGGCTTCTGCCCATAATACTGATACTTCTGCTTTTAGGGCTTTTAGTGCTGTTCACCGAATCTTCGGCTGTGGCTCCGTTTATTTACACTTTGTTTTAAGGCTTCGGATCGAAAAAAAGGATTTAACGCGTTCATGAATATAAAGAAAACGGTATTCGCCATAGTATACGCTGTATTCATATTGCTTATATTTGAAGCGTGGGCGAGGGGGTATTACGCGGCTGGCAGGGGTTTGAGCTTTTTTTCCAGGCCGGATGACCAGGTGTATTTATGGTATCCCCAGCTTAAACAGCTTGAAAATTATAAATATGACAGCGATAAATATAATGTCCTGCTTCTCGGCGGATCGGTTTTGACGGAAGATTGGGGAGAAGTACCCGCGTATCTTGGCGGGGTCATTGAGGGCGCGTCGGGTAAAAAAGCGAATATCGTGAATCTCGCCGCCGCGGCGCACAGTTCTCTTGACAGTTACTACAAATATCTGTGGGTCAGAGACAGGAAATTCGATTCCGTGTTTTTTTACCACGGGATAAATGAGGCAAGGGCCAATAATGTGCCGCCTGACATATGGAAAGACGATTATTCCCACTATTCGTGGTATAGTGAAGTTAACTTTTTCTTCCGGCACCCATGGCTCAGAAAGGCCGGGCTTCTTCTGCCGTATTTTTTTAAGCATCTCATGGTGCAGATAGACAGGGAAGTTTTGAACCGCCACGGATATGTTCCTGAACATTCTCCCCGCCCCGAGTGGGTGGCGTACGGCGTGGATGTGAAGACGAAAAACAGTTTTAAAAACAATCTTAAGCATATTGTGGACCTCGCGGAAAGCAAAGGGGAACCTTTAACCGTTATGACATTCGCTTATTACCGTGAGGAAGGGAGCGGCTCGGCGGAAGGGGAACAGGCGCCTGATAAAAAGTTTACGGAGATATGGGGTAATGAAGAGAACGTCATAAAGGGAATGGACGCCCATAATGATGTTATCCGGGAGTTAGCGGCGTCAGGCAGTTTTATCTTTCTCGACCAGAAAAGTAAAATGGGGAACGGCCGGGAATTTTTTAAGGATATCTGCCATTTTACGCCGGAGGGAAGCAGAGTTTTCGCGTCTAATATGAGCGGCGCTGTAAAACTTTCAAAAAAATAAAAAGAGAGAAGGGGATGGAAAATGAGGATATTACTTACGGGAGGAGCGGGGTTCCTGGGTTCACATCTTTGTGAACGTCTGCTCAATTCGGGCAATAAAGTCGTATGTATGGATAATCTTATAACCGGCACAACGGATAATGTCGCGCATCTGGCGGGAAACCCGGATTTCGAATTTATTAAACATGACGTTTCCAACTATATTTTTGTAAAGGGAAAGATCGATTATGTGCTGCATCTGGCATCGCCGGCGAGCCCTGTGGATTATCTGGACTATCCGATAAAGACCCTGAAAGTCGGGTCCCTCGGCACGCATAACGCGCTCGGCGTCGCGAAACAGCATGGCGCTAAATTCCTGCTTGCTTCAACATCGGAAGTATATGGTGACCCTCTTGTAAATCCGCAGCCTGAAACTTACTGGGGCAATGTTAATCCTATAGGCCCGAGAGGCGTTTACGACGAGGCTAAACGTTTCGCGGAAGCCATAACGCTCGCTTATCACCGTACCCATGGCATTGACACGAAGATCGTGCGGATATTCAATACGTACGGCGAACGCATGAGGCACCGTGATGGAAGAGTTGTTCCGAACTTTATCGATCAGGCGCTTAAGGGGCAGCCTCTTACCGTATACGGCGACGGATCACAGACACGCAGTTTCTGTTATGTATCGGACTTGATAGAAGGTATCACGAGACTGATGGGATCGAATATCAATGAACCTGTCAATATAGGTAATCCGGCCGAACTGAGCGTTCTTGTCTTCGCGAATAAAATAAGGGAACTTACAGGCTGTAAAAGTGAGATCGTTTTTAAAGATCTTCCGATAAATGACCCCAAGGTCAGAAGGCCGGATATTACAAAAGCGAAAGCAAAATTAAAATGGGAACCGAAAGTGGATCTGGAAACAGGGCTCAGGCGGACAATAGACTGGTTCAGGAAAAATTATCCCGCGGATTAGCCCTATATTATACGGAGCCTGTTCCCATAAAAATGTTTACAGGCAGATTGCCGGAAATAAAAAATAGAGGCGTGTTACACAAGGCTTAAAACATAATAGATGACAGGAGCGGTAATATGGAAATACCATTATTAGATCTCAAAGCGCAGTATGAACAGATAAAACCGGAAATCGACGCGGCTGTTAAAGCGGTCATCGAAAGCCAGCATTTTATACTTTCTCAGGAAGTCGGCAGCCTGGAGAAAGAAGTCGCGGAATATACGGGGTTGCCGTACGCCGCGGGAGTGGCGTCGGGAACGGACGCTATTATTATAGCCCTCCGGGCGCTGGGTATCGGAGA
>JBDRAX010000164.1:0-8520 GCA_043823375.1 Candidatus Omnitrophota bacterium
CAGGACCATGTTAAGGTACGCGATCGAAAAATTCCCGGAGAAAAAGAGGCGGGCGTATCTTAATGGAACGGTGTGACGCGTCTGACGGCGGAGGCTTAAAGGGAAGCGCATATTTGTTCGCGGTATTTTGTTTCTATAATAAAATAGTATATACTTAAGGCCTGAAGAGATTTTCCTTGAAAAGGGAAGGCGAAAAGAGAAGGAAACAGGCAAGGCGGAAACATGGACAAGGGTAAGGTAAGGGCAATAAGCGAGATCCTCGCGGGAAGCGGGGTAATATTGTTCTTGCTTCCCTTGTGGGAGACTGGAGACAGGATAACCCGCCAGGCGTTCCTTTTCGCGGGAATAGTCTGTATTATCGGGGCGGTGGCGGTAAGGCAGTTGCCGGCGAGGGGAAAGGAAGAAAAGAGAAAAGGAGAAAAAAAAGACGATGCTTGAAAAATTTTTCAGAAAAAAACTGGGATGTACCCCGGCGTGCATAAAAGAGATACACGATGTGGGAAATGTCCATGTTGTAAGGTTAAAAGGCCCGATAGACATGGAAACCATACCGGAGATAAAAAAATTGAGCAGAGAGATCAGCGAAGAGGCGGGGCTGGTAGACAAAAATATAATGGTTAATTTCGGGGAAGTCACGCATATTGACAGCGCGACATGCGCTATTCTTGTCAGGGCGATGGCGAGGCTTAAGCAGGAACACCATAAACTTATACTGGTTAAAGTGTCAAAGGAATTAAGAAGCGTTCTGGCCGTATCAAGGCTTAACGACATGTTTGAGATATATGAAACCGAGGAAAAAGGGCTGGAAGCTCTGGGGCCGGAACAAAGAAAAAAAGAGGAAGAATAGCGCCGGGAGGAAAAATGGAACGGCTTGCGAAAACAAAGATAATAGCCACGCTGGGGCCCGCGAGCAGTAATTATACCGTTATCAGGCAGATGGTAATGGCCGGTATTAACGTAGCGAGGCTCAACTTTTCTCATGGGAATGACCTGGAGCATCAAGAGAGAATAGATATAATCAGGGATATTAACAAAAAATACAGAAGGCATATACGTATTTTGCAGGACCTTGAAGGGTTCAGGGTCAGGGTTTGTAATTTTAAAGGCGCGGCAGAAAAACTCCTCAAAAAACGGGATACAGTGTGGCTTACGACATCCCCAGATAACGGGGATGAGAAAGTCATCCCTTTTGATTACCGGGGAAACCTCGAAAAAATACAGACCGGCAAGAGAATATATATAGACGACGGGAATATTATCCTCGAGGTCACGGGTTCGGGAAAAAAACAGATAAAAGCACGGGTCCTGGAAGGGGGAGCCCTCAAAGAGAGGAAAGGGATAAACATGCCGGACGTACGTATCCCCTTTTCCGGCATAACTGAGAAAGACAAAAAAGACATCAAATTCGGGATACTGAACAAAGTCGATTATCTGGCGCAGTCTTTTGTAAGAAGGGGAAAAGATATGGAAACGGTCAGGGCGCTGATAAAACCGTTTTCTCCTGAGACCCGGATAGTCGCGAAAATAGAGACAAAAGAGGCAATAAGAAAAATAGATGAAATTATCGACGAGTCGGACGGGATAATGATAGCCAGGGGAGATATGGGAATATCTGTCCCTATCTATGAAATCGCCGTGATACAGAAAATGATAATAAAAAAATGCAACAAGAAGAAAAAATTCGTGATAACGGCCACGCAGATGCTCGAACACATGACAGAGCATTCCCGGCCTACGCGGGCTGAAGTAACGGATGTGGCGAACGCTATTCTGGACGGGACGGATTTTGTAATGCTTTCAGGCGAGTCCGCCGCGGGAAAGTATCCTGTCGAGTCTGTCAAAATGATGGATAAAATAATAAAATTCACTGAAACATACGGAAAAAAAGAAAACATTCTGTAGCTCGCCGCGGGAACGGGACAAGCATGTTGTTTCTTTTCGGTTATTCGTTCCCTGAGCGGAGCGTTTAACGGGAAAGGCCCGACAAGGCAGGGGAGAGGGAAGATAAAGGCCGTTGCGGCGACAAAAAGGGAACAGGCGTTGGAGAAAAGGAAGCGGGATAATTACAACCGGAAAATCTTATGTCAACAGGAACGCTTTATATAGTAAGTACTCCGATAGGGAATCTTGAAGATCTTACTTTCCGCGCGAGGCGGGTTTTATCTGAAGTGGATATTATCGCCGCGGAAGACACCCGCAGGGCGGGGACATTGCTTGCCGCGTACGGCATAAAGACGCGCGTTACAAGTTTTCATTCTTATAATCTCACTCAAAAAACGCCGCAGTTGATCAGCCTGCTGGAACAGGGAAAAAGTCTCGCGATGATATCTGATTCCGGGACACCCGGGATCTCTGACCCCGGAAGCGTTTTTATTTCAAGCTGTCTGGAGAAAGGTGTTAATGTGACAGCTGTGCCGGGGCCCACGGCATTTGTTACCGCGCTTGTTTTGTCCGGTAAGCCTACCCATAAGTTTGTCTTTGAAGGATTTCTGTCCAATAAGGCGGCAAGAAGGAGGAAACAGCTGGAAAGTTTCAGGGAAGAGGAAAGAACTGTAATTTTATATGAATCTCCGCACCGAATTGTAAAATTCCTGGAAGATTTTATAGATGTTTTAGGCGACAGGGAAATAGCGGTAGCCAGGGAGCTT
The DNA here is from genome assembly GCA_043823375.1 of Candidatus Omnitrophota bacterium. Classification (GTDB taxonomy): domain Bacteria; phylum Omnitrophota; class Gorgyraeia; order Tantalellales; family Tantalellaceae; genus JBDRAX01. Next base: position 2,649 of record JBDRAX010000164.1, read on the forward strand.
ACAAAAAAATTCGAAGAAATAAGAAGAGATAAAGCGAGCAGTCAGCTGGCCCGTTTCAGAAAGGAAAAACCGCGGGGCGAGTTTGTGATAGTTTTTTGACCCGGTGTTGTTTTTCAGGGATAATATTGACTTTTTCCGCACAACTGATAAAATACTCTTTTACGCCTCTTCATATTAATTATAAAACAATAGTAATCATAGGATTATTATAAAAATAAAAAGGAGAAAGCGATGGAACAACAAACACTGGTTTTGATTAAACCGGATGGCCTGAAAAAATCTTTGACAGGGAATGTTCTTACCAGGTTATCGGAAACGAAACTGGAAATAATCGGTGCGAAAATGGTCCAGGTATCAAAGCCTCTTGCCGAAGAACATTACAGGGAATTAAAAGATAAACCTTTTTTTGGGGACCTTGTGAAATATATCATGGGAGAATATCACAAAAAAAAGGTAATGGCGCTTGTTTACTGGGGAGAAAACGCGATAACAAAAGTACGGGACATCTGCGGGAAGACAAACCCCGAGGAAGCGGACTCCGTGTCAATACGCGGGGCATACGGACGCATTACTACGGCGGGGGTTTATGAGAATGTTATCCACGCGTCCGCGAATGAATCGGAGGCGGAGAGGGAAATTAAACTGTGGTTCAGCCCGGATGAGATAATTTTCAGTATTTATCCCGTGAAAGAAATGGAAGTGACGCAGAAACGGAACTTCTGGGAATAGTCGGGCCAGGGTTTCCGGCGAGGGAGAAAACAATCAGACAAAAAAAGGAAAACATGATCAGCTCAATGACCGGATTCGGAAGAAGCGTGATAGACAGCCCATACGGGGAAGTGGCGGCGGAAATAAAATCGCTCAACCATAAAAGCTTGAGTGTGTCCTGTTCCACTTTCAGCGGTTTTTTTATGCTGGAAGAAAGAGTTCAGAGCCTTTTCCAGGGAAAGATCTTCAGGGGAAAAGTTTTTGTGCACCTGTCTATAGAAAAAAAGAAAGCGAAAAAAACGATAGAGGGCATAGCTGTGAATGAAGCTGTAGCGGGGAGTTATCTGAAGGAAGTAAAAAAACTGCAGAAAAAGCTTGGATTACAGGGGGAGATAGGCATACAAGAGATATTGAGCATGCCGGGCGTGGTTGAGAATGTTTCCGATAAGGCGGCGGAAAGCAAATTATGGCCTTATGTAAAAAAAGCGCTGGAACAGGCATGCGCGAATCTTATGGAATTTCGTTTAAGGGAAGGCAGGGCGCTCGCCCGGGATTTCGAGAAAAGGGTGCAGAAAATAAGAAAGACCGTAAAGGAAATAAGAAAGCACGAGAAAGAAAGCGTCGACAGATTCAGAGCGCGCCTTACGCAGTCGATAAAAGACATATCCGTGTTTGAACCGGATAAGACGCGCCTGGAAACAGAAGTCGCTTCTTTCGCCAAAAACTGCGATATCGCGGAAGAAGTTACGCGCCTGGAAGGGCATCTGGTTGTTTTTAAGGACGCGATAGATAAAGATAACAGGGATGTCGGCAAGAAACTCGATTTTATCGCCCAGGAAATGCAGAGAGAAGCGAACACGATAGGTTCGAAGGCCGATGATTTCCGGATTTCGCAGGCCGTGATAGAAGTCAAGAGCGAGATAGAAAAGATCCGTGAACAGATAAGGAATATAGAATAAGGCGGGTATAAGCCGGCGGGAAATCGCAGCCGCGGGAAAAGGGGTATAATGCTTATTATTGTTTCGGCGCCGTCCGGAAGCGGAAAAACGACAATAGTAAATAAGATCCAGGGAAAGATGACGGATCTCAGGCGGTCGGTTTCATATACTACGAGGCCTCCCAGGGAAGGAGAGACGCAGGGAGAAGATTATCTGTTTATTTCAAAGGATGCGTTTGAAATAAAAATAAAAAAAGGCGATTTTGTCGAATGGGAAAGGATCTTCGATAATTATTACGGGACAGCTAAAGAACAGATAGAAAAAGCGCTTCTTTCAGGTGAAGACATTATTTTAAGCATTGACGTAAAAGGGGCGCGGGCCGTAAGAAAGGAATTTCCCAACAGCATAAGCGTTTTTGTGATGCCGCCTTCAATAGAGGAGCTGGCGTCCAGGCTCAGAAAGAGGAATACGGAAGGAGAAAAACAGCTGGCACTCCGCCTGGACGAGTCGAAAAAGGAAATAGAGGCGGCGGATGAATTCGACTATATGATAATCAATGATGATCTTGACAGGGCCGTTGATGAAATGAAAGAGATCATAAGCATGGAGAGAAGTAAAAACAGAGAGAAAAAAGTTTAAAGAGGAACAGGAGAAAAACACTACAAAAAGGAAAAAATGGCATGAGAGACATTTCGAGAGACAAGCTGATAGAAAAAACAGGAAGTATTTATAAGCTGTGTAATTTAGCGGCAATAAGGGCTATGGAGCTTAATAGCGGGATGAAGAAGCTGGTAGACGCGGATCCCAAGGAAAAGGTTACAACAACGGCTATCAGAGAAATTGCTGAAGGAAAAGTAAAACTCAGGATCCTTTCTTAAATTATATCTGAAAGGCGCGGAAATATGAAAAAAAACATACTTCTGGGAGTAACCGGCAGTATCGCGGCGTATAAAGCGTGCGATCTTATAGGTCTTTTTCGCAAAAAAGGGTATTCCGTGCGATGTGTCATGTCAGACGACGCTAAATGGTTCATAACTCCTCTTACTCTTGAAACGCTTTCCGGCAATAAAGTCATTCAGGATATGTTCAGCCTTCCCGAACAGAGAAAACCGGAACATATTGCTCTCGCGGAAGAAGCGGATGTCATTTTAATAGCGCCGGCTACTGCCGATATAATAGCAAAGACAGCCGCGGGTATCGCGGATAATATTCTTACCTGTACAATATTCGCCGCGGACAAGCCTGTTATTTTTGCTCCGGCCATGAACGACAAAATGTTTAATAATCCGATCCTGCGGGACAAGATAGAGTATCTCATAAAAAAAGGTTATTTTTTTGCAGGCCCCGTGGAAGGAACCCTGGCTTGCGGAAGACAGGGGATGGGACATCTTGCCCCGCTTGAGAAAATCGTTGAAGAAACAGAAAAAGCGCTTTCTGAGAACAGATAAACAATACAGGAAAACAGTGGATAAAAGGTTGATCGCCCCGGGAAGGATCATAGTTACCGCGGGCCCTACGATAGAGCCCATAGATCCTGTCCGGTACATTAGCAACTATTCGACAGGGACTATGGGGTATGAAATAGCCGCCAGCGGCGTGGCCCATGGATATGATGTGGTACTTATAAGCGGGCCTGTCTCGCTTATCCCTCCGGAGGGCGTTAGTTTTCAGAGAGTTACGACAGCCGGGGAAATGAAGGCGAAGGTTACGGAAGAACTTGATAAATGCGACTGTATTATAATGTCCGCGGCTGTTTGTGATTTTTCCCCAGAGAAAAAAGAAGAACAGAAAATAAAAAAAAAAGAAAAACTCGTTCTTACTTTAAAGAAAAATCCGGATATATTGAAAGAAATATCCACAAGGGAAGATATCCTTAAGATCGGTTTTGCCCTGGAGACGGAGAACGAAAGGGCAAACGGAAAAAAGAAGCTTAAAGAAAAAAACCTTGATCTTATAGTCGTAAACATCAAAACCCCGGAAAAAGATCCGTTTGGGGAAGGGGAAAAAGATTTCCTTTTTTTTTATAAAGACGGGGGAGAAAAAGAGATAAAAAAGGCAACAAAAAGACAGATAGCGGAGATAATAATAAATGAAATTGGCGAAATGCATAAAAAATAAATTTTTACGTAAAAATAAAGGATTTACCATAAGTGAATTAGTGGTAGTTTTCGCTATAGTTATTATTGTGGGCGTTTTGCTCTATCCGTTCATTAAATACGCGAATACGAAAAAAAACGTGATCATCTGTTCCAATAATCTCAGAAAGCAGGGGTTGGCGCTGTACATCTACGCTCTTGAGCATGAAGGAATGTTCCCTCCGTCATTAAAGACCCTTTATGATGAAAAATATCTGTCGGATAAAAAACTTATGGATTGCCCTGCAAGTAAAGCAACGGGGACACCTGAATCCCCGGACTACATATATAATGCCGGGTTGTCGGTAAAATCATCATCTCAGACTCCTTTGGTTCAGGACCTGCCTAAAAACCACCCGACGAACAGTAAAAATGTGCTTTATGTGAACGGGTCTGTTTCCTGGGAAGAATAAAATACAGGCGAGATTTCGGGGGACAATTGTGAAAATAATATTTTTTGAAGAACCGTTGACATTTAATACTGAGTGTGATAATTTATGTGTCTATAAATAGTTAAGGCGAATAGACGGTTATTAATATTATATACTATTTATATCATACCGCGTTATGTAGAAGTATGCGGTATAGTGAAGATCAATTCCTTTGAAGAAAGTCAGCGTAACTTTCAAAAGGGGTTTTATTTGTTTTTCGGCGCGGTGGCCGAGAAGCTAGGCAGCGGTCTGCAAAACCGTGTACACCGGTGCGAATCCGGTCCGCGCCTCCAGTAGTTAGTAAGCGAAGGCGGATATTTGATATTTCCGGGGATTTTGATTTGGAGAGTTCTTTGGTGGGCGAGTGGCGGAATGGCAGACGCAAAGGACTTAAAATCCTTCGGTTGAAAGACCGTGTGGGTTCGAGTCCCACCTCGCCCACCATTATCCCTTTGGGGATACAGAAACAGAAAAACATGATATAATATAACGACCTGAAGAAACTAAGGCGGGCGGTTAGCTCAGATGGTTAGAGCGCCACGTTGACATCGTGGAGGTCACCGGTTCGATCCCAGTATCGCCCACCATACTTTTTATTGAGAGGGGAGAGCTCCTTTTTATGGTGAAGCCCCTGAAGAGAAACAAAGAATATGACAAAACAGAAGGATGAATTTTTAGTGAAATTGCGGCATAGTGCTTCGCATGTATTGGCGGACGCTGTGAAAAAACTGTATCCAGGTGTCAAGCTTGGTATAGGGCCCGCGATTGAAGACGGTTTTTATTATGATTTTGATTTTTCGGGATGCGGGGAGGCGGAGAATAAAGACGGGAAGCAGACCTGTTTTATTGCCCCGGAGGATCTACCCGCGATAGAAGAGGAGATGGCCCGGATAATTAAAGAAAACCAGCTCTTTGAAAAAAAGACAGTGACAAAGAAAGAGGCGGAAGAAATCCTGAAGGCGGAAGGGGAGATATATAAACTGGATCTCTTGTCGGAAATCGCGGATGAAGAAGTCAGTTTTTACCGGCATGGCAGATTTGAGGATCTTTGCAAAGGGCCGCATGTTAAAAATACGGGGGAGATCGGAGCTTTCCGGCTTTTGTCTGTCGCAGGGGCGTATTGGAGAGGAAAAGAGACGAACAATATGCTTCAGCGGATATACGGGACAGCATTCGCGGATAAAAAAGCTTTGGATGAGTTTCTGACATTAAGGGAAGAAGCGCAGAAGAGAGACCACCGGAAACTCGGAAAAGAACTCGAACTTTTCAGTTTTAACGATATTGTGGGCGGCGGGCTTGTTCTCTATCATCCGAAAGGAGCTCTTCTCAGGCAGATAATAGCGGATTATATTACCCGCAGGCATCTTGAAAAAGGCTATCAGCTTATTGCCAGCCCGCATATTCTTAAGAGCGATGTCTGGATAAGGTCCGGGCATTATGATTATTATAAAGAAAATATGTACATTTTTGAGAGCGAAGGGCAGGAATACGGGGTAAAACCGATGAACTGTCCCGGGCATATACTTGTGTATGCTTCAAGGATAAGAAGCTATAGAGAGCTGCCCATAAGATATTTTGAGTTAGGCACTGTTTACAGGCATGAAAAATCGGGTGTTCTTCATGGGCTTCTCAGGGTAAGGGGTTTTACGCAGGATGACGC
>JBDRAX010000165.1:0-12775 GCA_043823375.1 Candidatus Omnitrophota bacterium
CAGGGTAGAAAAATAAACCTGTTCGCGCCGCGTGAAATATATAACAAAAAAAAGGATAAAGAAGGTTCTCTCGACTGGTTTATAAAAAAATGGAAGGATCTCGGGCTTGACGTTACGATAAGGCTCCCATATAAAGCGAAAGAGGGGCTTATGGGGTTGAAAGGATCCAGCGTGGATAAAGGCGCCATAGGGATCCTGATAGCCGAGCAGTCTGTGCTGGAAAAAGCCGGGGAAGAATCCGATGAAGGGGTAAAGGACTTTCTCCTCGGAAAAAGAGGCCCTGTCAGGGTGATCGGTATCCCCGATATCTACGACAGGGACAAACAAAAAGACATATTTGACGGGAAAGGGTGGGAATTCGCTAATGAAGTCCAGGAGATGGCGTTTCTTTTGGCCGCTGTGACACCGGGGGATATCGCGGAAAAAGAATACACCGGAACACCCGCGGATGATTTCATGAAAGCCATGAATGAACTCAGGAAGGAAGACCTTGATAAAAGTTATCTGTACTCGATGCTGTCTCATGATGAATTAACAGCGATCAATAAAGAGGATCTTCCTGAAGACCTGGCGGCAAGCCTGGAAAGTAAAAATCCGTTCGAATGGCTTGTTTTTATAGTAAAAAATTTACTCATCCAGATGCCGATCAAGCCTTTTGACCCGGCATCGGAAATGCACAACAGAAGAAAAGTCCTCATGGCCGCGTAACGAATAGCAGGGACGGTTCTAATTTTAAGCTTAGACCTGTCCCTGAATTTAAGCGTAAACCTGTCCCTTTACAAGGGACAGCGTAAATGTTTAGCGAGGCGGGCGCATTAAGGGTAAGGGCGAATAATTATTCGTCCTTAATAGGAAATCTATTATCATTTATTAATCAGGGCGAAAAATTTTTCGCCCCTACAAATACAAATATTTTTTAGAATTGGCGTAAAATGCGGGTAACGCTCAGGTCATTGGGTGAGCGCTAAACATTTACGGGACAGCTGGGATAATTGATTTGTTAGGCTATAAAATATCCAGAAAAGCTATATTGACTAATTGCTGTATATGTTATATACTAATATCAGGTCATGAATTAAACTGTTAAAAAGCAAGATGAAAAATAGGGCGCATATTCATAAATGTATCCTGTTTTTAACTATTTCGGATCATTTTGTAACATAAGGGCAAAGGAGAAAACATGATGTCTGTTTTTAAAAAGAATTTTTTCCTGAAAGCGATAAGCGTTTTTATGATTTTCGCTTTTTCTCTGAGTAATGTCAGTTTCGCGGCGACTGAAGAGGTTCAGAACCCGCCGGAGAAAACCGATGTCAGGTCTGAGCCGCTGAATGTCGAAGATATCGGCATCGCTATTGACGCCGGTACGATAAAATCAAAATATTCCGGAGATAAAAATAAAGTTATTATCCATATACAGGACGCGCACTGTAATTTCGAGGCCCAGACAAACATAAACAAAATGCTTGACCAGCTCAATAAAGAGTGCGGGATAGACCTTATCTCGGTTGAAGGCGCGGAAGGCCTTGTTGATACTACATGGTTCAGGGCTTTCCCCGATGAAGAGATCAGGAAAGAAGTAGCCACATACTTTATGAAAAAAGGGGAGATAACGGGAGCTGAATTTTATTCAATAACTTCAGAATACCAGGGCACTATTTTCGGCGCTGAAACAAGAGAATATTATATCAAAAACCTGAAATCTTTTACCGAGGTCTATCCGTATAAAGCTTCCATCGAAAAATATTTCAGTGATATGCAGGAGATCTCAAACCGAATAAAAGCGGTAATATACCCCGATAACCTTAAAGAACTGGATTCTAAAATACGAGCGTTTGACGGCAAAGACAAGGAACTTGAGCTCAGTGATTACGCGGAATATCTTTTTAAAAGCGTTTCAAAGTACAAAATCGACTCTGCCGACTGCCCGAACTTTGAAAAACTGGTAAAAACCCTTGAATATGAGAAGAAGATCAATTTTGACATCGTTGACCAGGAAAGAAGCGACTATATAGACGCTTTAAGCAAAAAATTATCCAAGGAACAGATGACTGAGCTGGTTTCCCAGAGTATAAGTTTTAAGAAGGGGCATATAAAAGCGCTTGATTTTTACGGTTATCTCAGGGACCTCGCGAAAGAGAACGATGTGGATATTGTGCATGATTATCCCAATCTTTTCTATTATTATATATATACCAAATTATATGAAGGCATAGAAAATGAGAACCTGTTCAGGGAAATTGATCTATTGGAATCCCGCCTCAAGAAAAAGATGTTCCAGGACGAAACGCAGGAAAAACTTGATAAATATTCTCATATGCTGACTATGTTCGTGAATCTGGTCAACATAGAATTGACCAATGAAGATTATGACCTTTTTAAAGATTATTCCAAACAGTTCTCTCTTGAGGATGTCCTTGAATTCATCTCAGGCCTGATCCGAAAATATAACCTTAATTATGATATGGGCCCCATGCCGGATGAAATAAAGAACAATATTCCCAATATGATAGCTTTTTATGAGATAGCTATTAAAAGAGACGCGGCGCTTATAGATAACACGCTGAGCCAGATGGAAAAAGAGGGAAAAGACAGATGCGTGATGATAGCCGGCGGATTCCATACAAGGGGCATAAAAACTCTTCTGGAAAAACAGGGCATATCTTATGTTGTGGTAACGCCTAAAATAACCAAGAACGTGGAGACTCCTTACCTTAAAGTCCTGACAAACCAGAGGACGTCCCTGGAAGATATTATCACCGAAAGCGCGGCAGTGCCGGCCGGCGGTATGGGCGTAAACACTTCGCAGGCCCCTCAGGAAGGCAAGATGCTCGCCCCTGTGCCTAAAATATTTTATTCTATTCCTCTTTATCTGGATAAATCGAGTGATTTAACGCTTTTATCTGAAGCGATAGGAGCCGTGGAAGGCAGAACCCTGATCGACGCGGCAGGGACAGAGTATAAAAATATGGTAGGGCATTTGGTACGCGGCTGGCTCAGGAAAGTAAGGGATGCCGCTTTAAAAGATGAAAATACTCCGAACGCGGCATGGGACAAAGCGGTTGAAAACTGGAGATGGCTCCTTGGAGCATATCTTCTGCAGTATGGTGAAAACGCGCGGAAAGAAGGTATAGCTTTCAGTAAAGGCTTAAAAGTGCCGTATAGCGGGGTACTGACTGAGGAAGAATTATTGGCCATCAACGGGGAATTCCGCGCCATATTCGAAGAACAGGTCGGCGCGGTGGCAAAAGAGCCGCTTTCAGACGGCGCCGGAAAAATGGACGCTGAAGAGGACGAAGAGCTTCTTACCGATAACCAGCGCCTCGGCATGGATTTTGTCTTAAAAGGCATGTTCGAAAAAGAAGAAAAGAGTAAAGGTGTTGGCGCGGGAATGCTTGAACCCGCGGAGACCATTACCGTTAAAGTCGGCGGTGTTTTCGGTTTTCTCGAAAAGGAATACAAAATTAAGGTTTTCGCGTTTCAAGGGTTGAAAGAGGCCATAGAGGAATACAACAAAAACCCGAAATTTGGAGAAAAGCTTCCTGTAAACATAGTTCACCCCGGACGTGGGCTTGACCATAATGTGGACAACGCCAGAATGTACCTGGACATGGAAAACTACAAGGCGTTAAAGGCTCTCAAGAACTCCGGGAAGACCAATAACGAAAAGCAGTCATTAAATCGCTTGGCAACACATGAATTTTATCATATACTCTTCTTTAGTACAGGCCGCCCGTTCGATGAAGCCGCGGTTATAAAGGCCATGGGCGGTGATAAACTGGAAGATCTAAGAGATATTTTCAGAAAAATAGAAGCTGAAAGACAGATGGAAAAACAATCTAAATTAATAAGTAATACCCCGGGCGCGGCTGAGACCGTTAAAAATATCGAAACCGCGAGGCGGTACAGCAGTAGTAATGACAGCGCGAAGATCGTGGCGCTCGTTTCAGGGGAGGATATTGACCAGAAAAACTGGCAGGACAGGCTTGACAGTATCAAAGGGCAAATTTTTAACGATGATACAGTGGCCCTGTCCCTGATCGAGAAATTCAAGCTGGAAATGTCGATAGCGGGCGCTGAAGGAGAGAGGATCAATTACAAAAGAAGACAGGGAAATTTTCTGGGCACTCTTCTGGCGTTCAGAAATATTAAAGAGTATATGAAGGAACAGAAAGCGGCGGGAAAGATAGACTGGGATTATAAGGATTATGTGACTTTGATCGGTATGCTGTTCGGCCGGGGAGAAAGGATGTCTCCTGTTACCCAGGCCAAAGGCGACCGTAAACCCGGGATTGAGGTAACGCCACAGAAAGGCGGCATCAGAAGCGGAGAAATGGCTTTAAGCGCCGTAGAAGAAGCGTTGCTCTATTTTACTCCGGTTGTCAGATACCTGGAAAAGAGGGGATTCCGCGGTGTACTTGACAAGTGGGGAGACGAAACGGAAATAGCGTCGATTGATCTTGCCCTGGAGCCGGAAGATCCGTTAGAAATGGCAAATTACGATGTGATAAAAGTTATTAAGGTCCTGAAAATTACCGAGGAAAACGCGGCGCAGAAAGACTGGGTTATATTTAACGATAAGGGCGATATGGTAGCCCAGCTCTCGCGCAATGAAAAAAGCGTGCTTATTGAACAGCTTAAGGCGTATGGAATAGCCCCTGACGCGAAAGGCAATGTTTACGCCGGTGTAAGCCTGGGGCCGGTAGCGGTTTCTTATGATGTTATGGAAATAGCGGATGAAATTTTCGATAAAGAGATCAAGACATATGGAGTTTATTTTGATTTTGACCCGTACTTTCTGATGGCGCTTACCATGAATAATAATGAAAAAGGGAAATGGGATGAAATGGTCGCGAAGGACAAGGGCCTTCAGTCCCTTGAAGAAATGATAAAGAAATCAAGCCCGGAGATCGGTTTTTTTGAAAAAGTCCAGGAGGTTAAGACGCGGTTCAGGCAGGAATACGGCAGAGATGTAAATCTTAAAACACTGGATCTCGGAGAAAAGACATACTGGGCGGATATGGGCCAGCACAAAGCTATGCGCGAGAAGTTCATGTCTCTGAACAGTAATACCGCTTCCGGAGTTATCGCCCGGAAACTTGCCGGTATCCCAGGTGTTAGAGATAATAACGGGAACATTATTATTAATTCCACGATAAGCCCCGCGGTCAAAGTAAAGGATTCGGTAATAATAAACAGCAGGATTACCGGGCGAGGTACGATAACAGGCGGTGTTGTCATAGATTCCGAACTCCAGGATGTTGATATCACAGAAGCGTTCGCCGTAAGAAGCGTAAGGCTCGGGATGACAAAACTGGAAAGAAAAAAAGCCGGCAAAGAAGCCAAAGAAGTAACATACAGCGGAATATATGAATCCATGGGCGCGAGGAATCTCACGGTTCCCGCGGGTATGAGGCATATAACCGTGCTCCGGGGGGACGGCGGTAAAGTTGTTCCCACGGATATGCGGGTTTCCGAAACAACGGATCTAAGAGACAGGGCGAATAATTACGCGCGCCCGATATATGACAACAGTATTTCTTTTGAACAGGCGTATAACGATATGCGCGGAGTAAGTATGCGGGAGATTGAAAGGAGAAGACAAGAAGTGATAGACGGACTCGACAGGATAAAAGAAAAAAAGGCGAAATTTAAAGAACTCGCTTTCGGTACAAGCGGGCTCCGCGGTAAAGTCTCGGACATGACGGATATGGAAGTATATATCAACGCGAGGGGCTATATAAGAGCCCTTATAAAAAGAGGGCTTTTGAACAGGGACGGGGAAACTTTATATTTCGCGTTTGACCTCAGGCCGAGTTCTCCCCGCATTACGGCCGCTGTAGCCAAAGCCGCTCAGGATGAAGCCCTGGCCGCCGGATACAACAATATCGCGGTTAAATTTATAGGAAGGCTTCCCACCCCGGCCGCGGCCTGGTGGGCGAAAGTCAAAGGCGCTGTCATGGGAATGATAACAGGAAGCCATATTCCTTTTGACATGAACGGGTTTAAGCCGTATCTCAGGAGCGGAGAAGAAGTTTTAAAGGGGCTTGATGAAGAAAGTATTAACTCCGCTATAGCGGAATACAGGATAGAAGAATACGGGAAAGACTGGAATGAGTCGCTCTTTACGGAAGAGGGTGATTTTAAAGAAAAACCCGCGTATCAGGTTATTGATGAAACTATGGAAAAACAAGCCATAGAACTATATGAAAACAGAGTTCTCGACGCGTTCCCGAGAAACGCTCTCAGCGGCATACAAACAGTTTTCTATCAGCATTCGGCTGTTGGAAGAGATATCGTGGTTAATATCCTGAGAAAACTGCGGGCAACGGTCGCCGCCGTGGGAAAGAGCAAAAAATTCGTTCCCATAGACACGGAAAAGATCACGGGAGACTTAAGAAAACTGCTTAAGCGGCTGTCAAATCTTAAAGCCGTTAATAAAATGGTTAAAGACGGTGAAAAGATAACGAAGATTTCCGCGATAGCTTTTACTGACGGGGACAGCGACAGGCCCGGCATGGCGGACGCTTCGGGTAATTTCCTCCCCGGCGATAAACTCGGCCTTTTGTGCGCGAAACTTCTGAGGCCTGATTTTGTGGCTGTGCCTCAGAGCACGAATAAAGGTGTTGTCGCGGAGCTCAGGAGAATGGGAGTAAAAGTAGTTTTGACAAAAATAGGTTCACCGCATGTTATAAAAGCGATGAACGATGAACTCGCGCTTGACCCGTCAGCGAAAGTAATGGGGTGGGAAGCAAACGGCGGGCTTCTTATAGGAAGTAAATTCCAGATCCCCGGCGGTAAAGAAATAGACCGCCTTGCCACAAGGGACGCCGTATTCCCGATAGTGGCGGCGCTCTACCTTATGAAGAACCCGGAAAATGTTCTCGGCATAGAGGATTACCAGGAAGGAAAAATACTGGAGTTCTCTGAAGTTATCGAAGCCGCCGGATTAAATAAGGTATTCAACTACGCGGACGTTTACAAAGAATTTGACAAGACATACGGCATTGATACTGCCGAGGCTGTCTCTATGATGAAGCAGATAGTAACAATGCTTACGCCGAAGCTGAAACATAAAGATGTCATCGCGGTTAATTTCGCCGATAAAAAACTCGAGAAACTCGTCGAGAAAGATATAGCCGGCAAAAAAACGCTTACTTTTGAGACGGAAAAAGTTGATATGCCGCTTTTTATGGCGGGGGGAGAATTCGCCAAAGGAGATTTTGACGACTATGACATGCCCGAATGGATGAGGGTTAAGTCCGAGCTCGAGAAATATTTTACCAGAGAGAGGGGTTTCGACGAAATAGTGGAGATAAACATACTCGACGGTATTCAGGTAGTTTTTGCTAACGGTGAAGTATCTCACCTCAGGCCTTCAGGCAACGCTCCTGAATTCAGGAATTACACTATGGCCGCGACGCAGGAACGCGCGGAAGAGCTTGTCGCGACAGGCAAAAAAGAAATCATACCAGCGATGGCTGAAGCAGTTTGGGCCTCGTGGAAAGGCGCCGACGCGGTGTATTATTCCCCCGGTGTCACGGCTTTCAAGGTGGGCGATATACAGGAAGGCAGACAGACTGAAGTTGATATCCGTCAGGAACCTGCCCGGCAGAAAGAAGCCGCTTCAAGGGTGAGCGGCCTGGATAACCTTCTAAGAACCTTGATCCCTGTCGCGCGGGATCTTATAGATTCAAAAATTACCCTTGAAGAAGCCGTTAAAAAAGCGGACTCTTCCGTGACTGACGAACTCGCGGATTCCGTGCTTCCTTTTGTGAAAGCTTTCGGGAATTATTCCATGCCTAAGATACAGAGTTACGGGGTTAATCCCAAAATACTGGCCGAGGCGTTAAGGCTTATGCAGATAGGGGCTCTTTCAAAGATACCTGTAAGGACAGAATATAATTTTATCAGGTATCCATGGGCAGGCCAGGGGAATAAATACCTTTACGAGATCGGCGACCAGAGACAATATGGAGGAGATGTAGCGGAATCATGGCTTAATTCAACGGTCGTAAAGGACGGTAAACCGAATAACCCGGCGGATATTAAGGATACGGCTTGCGCCGGTAATCTGAATTTTGAACCCATGACCCTGGGTGAGTTAATAGATATCAACCCCGCGGTTATAGGTAACGGGCATACTAAAAAACCGTTTTTCGTGAAAAGCCTGAGTACCCGTTTCGAACCCAAAGCCCATATGGGGTTCAGTAAAAAGATCGATAAAGAAGAGTTTATTTCCTGGCTCATCCAGGAGAAACAGTACATGGAGGAGCTGAAAAACGCTTTGCGCGATAATTTAACTCCGGCGGAATTTGAAAGGTATCTTAAACTTTATGAAGGCTGGGTAAATTTCCAATCCTTTAATAAGTGGGGAGTTGAGTCGGATAGTCCTCAGGCAATAATATACGTAGCTCCTATAGGACGCGAGTATTTTAAGCCCGGGATCGATGCCGAGGAACTGTTTAATAGAATCGCGAAATTAAGGGCCAGGATCGTAGGGGTTTTCAACGAGATACCGTTTGAAGACGGAAAGGTAATACTTTCTCCGGCCGGTTATCCGCATGCCATATTCGGGCTTTCTCATCAGACGCATCCTACGGAGGTATTTACAAATGATAAAGGTATGACCGAATATCCCAAGAATGAGGCATGGGTAGTAGTCGGGGTTAAAGGTGAAGATGGTAAAGAACATAAGATCTTAATTGAACCTCAGCAGACATCGAATAACACCTATAGCTTTGCCGATTTTTATACGCCTGTCGTATGGGATCCTAAAGCAAACAAACCCAAAATGCGCAAAGATGTAACTGCTGATGATATAAGGGGTTTCGTTGAAAAAGGGTTAAAAACTGATATAGTGACCAAACCGGAAGATTTTATCCGTAATCCTAAGATCCTTTTTTCCGCGGGAGCTAAGAACGCCAAGCTTGAATCTCTTATAGACGAGACGTCGAAAGTGTGGCAGAAGGCTTATTTTGTCGTTGAGAGGGCGGTTCTTGATGGCGCGCCGGATAAGAAAGCGAGCATCATTATGCCGCGGATGACAGACTCGTTCCATGAGCTTATGGTAGCAAAAGGTACAGTTACGATAAAAATGGAGAATAGAACTGACATGACGATTACAGCCGGTACAACGCTTTTTATGCCCGCGGGATTAAAAGGATATACTATTGAATCCGGCGAAAAGGCTGAAGTCCTCAAGTTCTATCCGGCGGAGGAATCATATAGTGATATGGAATCCGGGCCGCGCGAAGAAGCTGAAAGAGAAACAGGCCTGGTTAAAATGCTTCCTTCCACGCGTGATGTTATAATGCCCCTCGCTGAGGGCGAGAGTATCCCGGGTACTGATAGATCTATATGGGAAGAGAAGATTTCCGTGGTAGAAAGCCCGGAGGGAATAGATACTTTTGAAAAATGGGTAATTGTAGGCACAAAAGAAGTCCCCGCGGTTTTCCGCGCGCTTTCCTGGCAGGAAACGGCCATGGAAAATTTGTCTGAAACCGTTACACGGGAACATAAACTACAGGTTCTTGAGGGTATAGCGCGGATAGAGTCACAGGGGAAGATCCTCGCGGAACTTACTGCCGCGAGCGCGCCTTATACTGTTCCCGCGGGGCAGGCATTATATACTGTTACCAATATCGACACTGGTGAGGCGGCTATACCGGCTGTCGTAAGAGTAGACTATGAAAAAACTCAGGAAGACCAGGCTGTTGATGAGATCTCGACAATGATCAAAAAACACATTATTCAGCTTAACCAGGCCGGCCCGGTCAGGCTGGTTGAACCCAAGGAAATGTACGCATCCGGCGGAGCGAACGATCCCGGTTCCCTTAAATGGGAAGAAGGCCAGCTGAGAATGTGGGTAAACGAAAATATAGAGATAGCGGGGTATACTGATACGCCTTTAAACGTTGAGGAACCTTACGGGATAAAACAGGCGCTGGACCAGGCATCTATCGGCCTTGATAAGCTCTATAAAATAAATCCTGATACCGGAAAATATGAAGAATCGGATGAAGGTGTCCGGAAAATAAACATAGTAGTCGTGAAAAAAGCCGAATTAGCCAGGTTCAACAAATGGATGAGTGACCTGGAAGACGGCAACATAGAGGATAAGGAAGAGAAAGCTCAGGCGGAAAAATACCGCGAAACAGCGAAATATTGCCGTTTCCGCACGATCCCTGACGATGTAGGGATCGAAGGGGAAGGGGAAGAGAGAAAGATCGGGAACAGGGGATGGATGTACTCAAGAGAAGTCAATGGGCTGGGCCTTATGCAGGCAATACTTTCAGCGCGGACGATCGTCGAGGATAAAGGATATGGGAACGTGGCGGATGATATTTTTAACTTCGCCAGAAGACGGAACAGGGATTTTCAGAGAGAGAACCTTTTCGGTATGTTATCATACACGGATCTTGAAAATGCCAGAGCTGAAGGTAAGATCCCTGACACCTTTACAAACATACTTGAAATGCTCAAATCAAAGAGGATCTCACCCCTTGTCAAATATATAGTCGATTATCTGCTTATAAACCTGCCCCCGCGTCCTTTTGACCCGACAGCACAGCTTATGCAGAGAAGAAAGGTAATGTGGTCAGTATAATATATACCCGGCCGATTGGGTAAAAAAAGGGGGGAGCATTATGCTCCCCCCTTTTTTTTTCTTATGTGCGCCCGGCAGGGCGCACATACTCAGGGCCCTGCCGGCCGTGTATCCTCGATATCTCCGCGAAAAAATCATCACCTATCAACTTCTATGGGGGAATGAAGGAACCTTGTTAAAAATTAAAAACTAAGAAAGTATTCTGTGGAGAAACAGTGGGAAGTGTGTTAAGATATAAAAGACTTAATACCATTGTTAAGCCAAAAAAACACATATTTCATGAAGTCAGGTAGCTATGAAATCAAATAAAAGTATAACTCTTGTTCTATGTTCAATTTTTCTGGTCAACTCCGTAATTGTTCCGGGGACTTTTGCTGAAAGCGCGGAGATAGCGGGCTCTCAAGTTCGCGCCGCGTATCCACCAGTCAGGGATAGGGTACATGACTGGATCAATGATATCAGAAGAGAGATGGACCTTTTATCGCCTGAAAAAGTCGGTGTTCCTGATAATCTCGCTGAGGTACAGGACAAGTATTTCACGCGCGGGGAAAAATTTGTTATACATATACAGGAAGCGCACTGCCAGTATGACTGTCAGAAGGCCATAGCGGGTATTCTCAGCCGTTTGATAAAAGGGTATGGATTAAGGACAGTAAACCTTGAGGGAGGAGAGGGTTCATATGACCTCGAGGTATTCGCTAAGATCGAGGACAGTGGCGCGCGCGTAAAAACGGCTGACAGGATGCTCAGGGAAGGGGAAATAAACGCGGCTGAATACTATTCGGTCAATGACCCGGGGAAAATAGAACTGAACGGTATGGAAGACACGGAACTTTACTTGAAGAACCTGAAAGCCTACAGAGATTTTCTTTCGGAAGAAACAGCCGTAAAGAAGAGCCTCGCCGCGATAGATGCCGCGATCGCCTTGGCAAAAAAGCAGGTATATCGAAGCGCGCTTTTTGAGTTTGAGGAAAAAGTCAACGCGTACTACTCGTCGGATATGCCCTTGCGCGGCCTTCTTGAATACCTTTCGGAGATCTCAAAAGATATACTGACACAGGAAGGATATCCCGGGATCACAGCCATAGCCGGGGTGTTCAGCCTGGAAAAAGACATAGATTTCGCGTCCGCGGAAAAGGAAAGGGAAAAACTGCTGAAAAGGCTCCTCGAAAAGGCTTCTTATAACGACAGGCTCGAACTCGCTGAAATATCCGACAGGATACTTAAGAAAGAGATAACGGAAAAAGACCTGTACGACTACCTTATCGCTAAAAGCCGGGAGCTTGATGCCGGGCTTTCGGATATAACCGAGATATTCAAATACAGGGAGTATGTAACGAGGTTCTCGGATCTTGATATAGACCTCGTGTACGGGGAACTGGATAGCCTGATAAAGGAAATAAAGGAAAGCCTCTTCGAGACCCGGGCCCAGAAAGAGCTCGACAGCCTGGGCGAAAGAGTGAGAATGCTATCGAAATTGTTCGCTTTCAAGCTTACCAGGGAAGAGTTTGGGAGATATGTTAATGAGGAAGACAAATATGACATACGCTCGATTATCCGGGCACTCTCCTCTCCCGGCGTTTTGACTGATAGTGAAGCTGACGCGCTCGAGGCTGAGAGGAACGGCATCCGGGATTTTTACGCTTACTCTTTCCGGCGGGACGAGGAGTTCCTCAGGAACATAAAATACGATGAAAGGCCCGGGCTCGGGAAAACAGCCGTGCTTATAACCGGAGGCTTCCACGGCGAGAACCTGAGGGCGCTTATGAAAAAGCAGGGCATTTCCTATATAAGCCTTATGCCGAAATACAGCGACAGCGGCGTGCCGTGCCTTTATTTCAAAAAGCTTTCAGGCGAAGTGAACGCGGAGATAAAAGCCCTGATGGCGGAGACATCCGGTATGGCCGTCTATTCGGTATTCTGCGAGAAGGCCGTTCGAGTGTATTCCCTCAACGAGGTAGAGATGAGAAAGGCGTGGGTCGAGATAACCGGCGCGGTACTCGCGGGCAAAAAGTCATTCGAGGCCGCGGGACTCTTTTGCGCGGTTGATATGCCCGAGGGAGAAATGGATGAGATAGGCAGCCTGAACGGCCATGTGCTGTATATAGCGCGCGAGAATATCAGAGAAAAGGCATTGTCTGCTCCGGCTGAAAAAATATTTATACAGTT
>JBDRAX010000166.1:0-8734 GCA_043823375.1 Candidatus Omnitrophota bacterium
GCGTGGTGTATGATCCGCGCAGAAAAGAACTTTTTTCCGCTACACAGGGTGAGGGCGCGTGTTTAAACGGAAAAAAAATAAATGTGTCGAAAGCGGATGATCTGAGTGATTCCCTTCTCGCTACGGGGTTTTCGTATAATATGGAAACCAAAAAGGCCAATATGGAATATTTCCGAATAGCAGTTGAGAAGGCGCAGGCAGTACGAAGGGCCGGAGCTGCCGCGCTTGACCTTTGTTATGTGGCATGCGGTCGCCTTGATGGTTTCTGGGAGCTTGGATTGAGCCCGTGGGATACTGCCGCGGGGCAATTAATTGTAAAGGAAGCAGGAGGTTGTGTTACTCTTCTGAACGGTTGTGATTTTAATGTCATTGAAAAAGAAATTGTCGCGACTAACGGAAAAATTCACAGTGAGCTTTTAAGCCTTTTTGAGGCTAAATAGTACGGGTGTATTTTTGATCCTTATTTTTTTCACTGTGTAGATAAAAACTGAGAATAAATATATTTGTGAGTAATAAAAAAGTTAAAAAAACTGCTATTATACAAAAGTTAGATAATTCTGTTGCATTTTATCCCAAGAATACCTATAATTTCCTTGATTTTAGATTATACTAAGCTATATATATTAAACTCACAAAAGTTGGTTGACAAAAGCAAAATTATAATGTACAATTTAGATAGTGAAGTAAAGGTAGAAAAAGGGAGATGCGGGTATCCAGGAGGTTAGCTATGAAATACAGGACTGTGATTGAGCTGATTTGCGAGGCTTCCAATGAGGAAGATGCCATAAATACAGCGGGAGAGTATTTAAGGGGTGATGTCGATTACGGCGTAGAAATGGTATGTAAGACAGCAACTCTCCGTACTCATAAAGTCAAGAAATATGCCGCCTTTTCAATCGTAACAATAATGGTTTTTTCTTCTCTTCTTTTTAAAGGTGTCGCGATCGGCGGAGATGAGAAAATACAAAGCTCAGTTCAGCCCGGTATCCGCAGCACATATACTATTATGCCCGCGCTGAAGACTAAGCACAGGTCGGATTTTAAAAAGGAATGGGTGAAGAAAAAAGAAGAAGCTGTTCTTGAATATATTAAGCAATAATTACGCGCGCGGATAATTTGAGAAGGGGGAAGAATTACAAGAATTCTTCCCCCTTCTTTTTGTAGAGTAAAAGAACCCGGCCGTATGTTTTCTCCTGCAATATCGGCAAAATTCCCGGTATACCCGGCGGAATCTTTATCGCTACGCGTTTTTCTTGAAAATATTTTTTTTATTGTGTATACTTCACTAAAACGAAAAGGGGCTATATCCAATGGCAAAGGTAAACGATAACCACAAACATAAGTTGCTTGTAGTTGACGATCAGGTCGGAATAGTTTCTTTTCTTTTTGACTTTTTTTCCATAAAGGGTTTTAATGTTTTTCAGGCGACAAGCGGGAAAAAAGCTATCGCCGCGGTACAAAAAGAAAAACCTCCTGTGGTGCTTCTGGACATACGCCTGGGATGGGGGAAAGACGGCATACAGGTGTTAAAAGAAATAAAACAGATGGCTCCGGACACAAGAGTTATTATGATGACGAGTGTCGCTGAGGAAGATGTGATCAATGAGGCGTTTACGAGCGGAGCGGATGACTATATAGTTAAGCCTTTCAGCCTGGATTATCTTGAGAAGGTAGTGATACTGAAGATATTAAATCTTGAGATAGAGAAACTGGGACAGACAACGAATGAAGAATAAGCGGGTAAAGGTTTTTGACGGGCGTCTTCTTCAAGTATTCCGGAGTACTAAAATCCTGCCAAACGGTATACAAGGGGTATTTGAGGAGATAGACCACCCCGGCGCGGCGCTTTTAGTCCCCTTTCTGGATGAGAGGATCGTTTTTATACGGCAGTATCGCGCGGTGATCGGAAAATATATCTGGGAGCTTCCGGCCGGTACTCTTGCGAAAGGTGAGACCCCATACGCTTGCGCGCGGAGAGAGATAAAGGAAGAAACCGGTTTCATCGTAAGGGGTGTCAGGAAAATAGGCGAGGTCTATACTACTCCGGGTTTCTGTAATGAAAAGATACATATTTTCAGGGCCGATTGCGTGAAAGAAGAAGGTTCAGCCAGAGATCATGACGAGATAATAAAAGTGAGCCTTTTGTCCCGCGCCGATGTCCTTTCTAAGTTTAAAAAAGGCCTGATCAATGATTCAAAAACTATATCCGCTCTGGCTTTTGCCGGCCTGTTAAAATAGAAAATACAATATGGTGCATTCTTGACAATCAGGATATTATCGGATATACTTCAGGCTAAAGATTAAAGAGGGGGTGGAAATGAAAAAGATTTTTGCGGTACTGGTTATATTTGCGCTATCATTCAATGTAAGCGCGTTCGCGTCTACTAATAAGCCTTTGCAGAATCTCGGCGCGGGACTTAATGAGGTTGCCTATGGTGAAATTGAAGTTTCAGATTCAATAAATGAGACAAATACCAAGGGTACACCCGCGTATTCGAAATGCACAGCAAAAACAAATGATGATGTTGGCAGAGGAATAGCCAGGTTTGTAGGTGGTGTCTGGCGCATTGCGACTTTCTGGTATCCTGAAAAAGATACCAAATAATTTTGAAACTGTTTTATTGTAGAAAAAGACCCGTTTTAAGTACGGGTCTTTTTCTTTATAGCGGGTCATAGGTGTTTGAAAATATTGTTTGTTTTTTGTCTTTTAGATTTTTTCCTTTCATAAAAGATCCCTGATCCGTATAACCCAGCGCGATAATAAGTTCCACTTTTTTGTTTAGAGGTACATGGAGTGATCTTTTTATGACGCGTTCATTGAACCATCCCAATACGCATGTTCCAATACCCAGTTCCTGGGCCTGTAATATTATATGGGAGCAGGCTATGCCTGTGTCTATCTTTCGGAAATCAGTTCCCCGTAGTTTCCCTCCTAACCAGGCAGGGAATTTTAATGTGTCGGATATAACTATTATATAAGCATCCGCATATTTCGCGAAGGAATTCATTTTGAAGATTCCGGAGAAAGCTTTTTCTGATATTTTTTTCTTTATAGAAGGTTCGGTTACGATTATAAATTTCCATGGCTGGGAATTACATGCCGAAGGAGCGTATCTCGCGGCTTCGGCGCATAACTCAATATCCCGGATCGGAATGTGTTTTTTTCCGTAAGCACGTATACTTCTTCTTGCTTTTATCAAATTGAAAATGCTGTCAGCCATTTTAATGTTCTCCTTTTATTCACGTTTTTGAAACTCCGGTAAAATAACACGTTTTCCGGCAATGCGAATTTCTTACTGTGGCTATTTGTATCAGGTTAGATTATAATATAGCCATGCTGAAAGTACAATTCATACGTTTCGCGGTTTTTTATCTTTTTTTGCTTTATGGGTGCGCGGGTATGCATAAAGTAACGCCGGTAAACGTTACTGAGGAGTCGGCCCGTAATGAACTTTATTCCGCTATTTCCGTTCCCGCGGGTAAAGAGTTTTATATAAACAGGAGATTCACATATGTAATAGCGTGGAATAATATACCTGTGGGAAGAATAATGGCGGAAAGCCTGGATATGAAAGAATACAGGGGCAGGAAGGCGTATGAAGTGAAACTTGTTACGGAATCTAATGATTTCCTTTCAAAAATATATCGCGTTGAAGACAAATATGTTTCTTACATTGACGCGGTCACAATGACAAGCCTCAGGTATGAAGCCGACCGGAAGGAAGGAAAGTATAGAAAACATGTCATAGTTGAATATGATTTTGAAAATATGAGGGCGGTATATACTAACCTTACGGACGGCTCGGTAAAAGAGTGTGAAATAGAAACAAATGTTCAGGATCCTTTGAGCGCCATGTGTTTTTTTATGACTATGCCTGTCAGGCTTAACGAAAATATACGCCTGACTGTAAACCTGAATGAAAAGAATTACAGGTTATCCGCCCGAGTTGAAGATTTTGAAGCTTTAAAAGTTGGGGATATGGGGATATTTCCCGCTTTTAAGATCAGGCCCTATGCCGAGTTGGACGGCAGTCGGGTTAACAGGGGAAGGGCCTGGATATATTTCTCGGCGGACAATAACCGGTACCCTCTTTACGGAGTAGTGAGGATACCGTTTGGAACGGTTACAGCGACGCTGACAGAGGTGACCGCTCTTTAGTTCGGATATACTGATGTGTAGGTTATGCCCGCGGGAAACTAATTTTTGTTTAACTTTTTTTTGTTAATAGATTATAATACATCGAGTGGAAAATGGAATTATCTGAAGGAGGCATAATGAGCAAAATAGCTGTAATATATTATTCCAGGTCAGGGAATACCAGGGCGATGGCGGAATTGATCTCATCCGGAGCGGAGTCTGAGCGCGGAATACAGGTTGATGTTATTCCGGTTGAAGACTTCCCCCCGGAAAGAGCTCTTGAGTATGACGGCCTGATAATAGGATCACCTACATATTACGGTACAATGTCGTACCAGATAAAGAAATTTTTTGATGATTCTGTGGCTTTTCATGGAAGGTTGAGCGGTAAAGTGGGAGCGGCGTTTTCTTCCGCGGCGAATGTGGGTGGGGGGAACGAGACTACTATTACGGATATTTTAAACGCTCTCTTGATCCATGGTATGATAATACAGGGATCCTTTAAAGGGGACCATTATGGCCCGGTTTCGATCGGGGCCCCGGATAAGAGGGTAGAGAAACAGTGCCGGGATCTCGGCAGGATGGTTGCCGCGCTTGTCGGTAAGGTCTGCGCTAAGAAGGAATAAAAAGTATTTTAAATTTTAAAAGGAAGGTACAATTTTGAAAAAAATATTTGTTTTGGATACTAATGTCATTTTACATAACGCGAATTCCCTGGTTTCCTTCGGAGATAATGTCGTGCTTTTGCCCATAGAAGTTCTGGAAGAATTAGATAAATTTAAACGGAACCATGATGAAAAAGGCAGAAACGCCAGGGTAGCGATACGGCTTCTGGACAAGATAAGAGGAGAGGGAAGGCTTGGCGAAGGGGTTCCGCTTGAGAACGGGGGGATACTCAGGGTAACTACCGATATCGATTCTTCCGTAGCTTCAGAAGTGGGTTTATCGGCGAGTCTGGCGGACAATAAAATACTTATTACCGCTTATATCCTGCAGGAACGTGGTGAGAACGTAATTTTTGTTTCAAAAGACATAAACGCGAGGATAAAAGCCGACGCGCTTGGTATTAATAGCGTGGATTTCGAGAAACAGAAAGTGGATTTTGACCGTCTTTATCAGGGATGGCACAGTATTGATGTCTCCAGAGAGGATATAGACGCTTTCTATAACAACAAAAAGATGGAAGTGAACAGGGAAGATTTTTTCGCGAATGAGTTCGCTATCCTCACGGACAAATCCGATCCTAAGCATACCGCGATAGGAAGGTTCAAGGAAGAATTCGGGATATTAATGCCTCTTATTTTCAACAAGGCCCATGTAATGGCAATACGCCCCAGAAATAAGGAGCAGGCCATGGCAATGGAGCTATTGCTTAATAACGACATAAATCTTGTCACCCTTGTGGGGCCCGCGGGTACAGGGAAGACTCTGCTTGCTATTGCCGCCGGTTTACAGCGTGTAGTTAAGGACGGGGCTTTTGAAGGGCTTCTGATCTCCCGTCCGGTCATGCCGCTTGGAAAAGATATAGGGTTTCTGCCGGGGACCAAAGAAGAGAAACTCGAAAACTGGATGGGGCCTATCTTTGATAATCTTGAATACATTTTTAACGCGGAGCGAAAAGAACAGGGTAAGGGCAAAGCTACAAAGGCGCAGATAGAGAAATATATCAAAGAAGAAATAATCGAACTGGAAGCTTTAACTTTTATGAGGGGCCGCAGTATACCTGACCGGTTCATTATTATAGATGAGGCGCAGAATATGACTCCGCATGAGGTGAAAACTGTTATCAGCAGGGCGGGGAATCACACTAAAATGGTTCTTACCGGGGATCCTTATCAGATAGATAACCCGTACCTTGATTCCTCCAGTAACGGTATGACTTATTGCGTTGAAAAAATGAAAGGGCAGAAGATGTACGGGCATGTAACTCTGACAAAGAGCGAGAGGAGCCCGTTAGCTTCACTCGCGGCCGCGCTTTTATGACAGGGAAACGGCTATTATACGCGGGTTTTGCCTGAAAAAGATGGCGTTATTTCTCTTATTTTTTGACGAAGGTGGAAAAGGATAGTATATTTGTTGTCATCACGCGGGTTTGCCCGCTGGGTGTGGAAGGTTTATAACAATAAGGAGGAAGGCATGTTTAAAGAATTGTTTAGCCGGATAGCGGGGGCCGTATTGGTTTTTATCGCTGTATTTTTCTTATCTCCCGTATCTTATTCCGATACCATTGATAAATTAAACGCGCGGATAAATGATGCCAGGCTTGTGCTTGAAGAAATGCAGGACATGCCGGATCAGGCAATACCGGTTGACCTTCTTGAAAAATGCGCGGGTATAGCGATATTTCCTTCGGTATTAAAAGGGGGGTTTGGCATAGGAGGCCAGTATGGGCAGGGTATTATCCTTAGCAGGAACTCCGGAAAGTGGAGCGCGCCGCTTTTTATGTCTATAGGCGGGGCCAGTATTGGTTTCCAGATCGGAGGCCAGGCTACTGATATGATACTTGTAATTATGAATGAAAGAGGAATGGACAGTCTTTCCCACGGAAACGTTACTCTCGGGGGAGACGCGTCGGTAGCCGCGGGCCCGGTTGGCAGAGACGCGGAAATGGCTACGGACGCGCTTCTTAAAGCCGGTATTTTTTCTTACTCCAGAAGTAAAGGGCTTTTTGCCGGTGTATCGCTTAAAGGAGCCATAGTGGGCCCGATGAAGAACCTTAACGCGGATTATTACGGTGAGGGCGTTACCCCGCGTGATATACTTTTTTCGGGGAAAGTTCAGCCTACGGAAGAGGGGCAGAAACTCATAGATTCTCTGAATAAATATTGAAGCGCGCTTTTTAACTGGATTAACCGGAGCGGAAAATGAAAATAAACATACGATATATACGTGAAAAGGATATTTTTGAAATTCAGGCGGTTGAGAAGAAACTGAGGGCGCATTTTCTGCTTTCGAGAGCGGAGCTTAACAGCTTCCGGACTGTTCTGGAACAGGCACTGTTAGAAAGCAAGGCAAAGGCAAAAGGGGAGGGGAAAGGTAAGTCTTAAAGCGTATTCGCTTAAGCGTGTTTTTATGGGTATTTTTAACGTGAGAAACAGAATTATCATGATTTTGATATGCGCTATTTTTCTGGCAGGCGCTTTCAGCGAAAGTGTTTATCCGGAAAATTTTTCTAAAAGCAGGAAAAAAGATAAAACCCGGGAAAAAAAGCCTGCCAGATATGAAAAATCCAAGTATGGGGTTAATGCTCTGATCGAATACAGTGAAGACCGGAAAAAGATGCAGGCGGAAATGAAAAAGGAAACCGCCGATTATAAGAGCATCAAGAAAGCGTTAGAACAGGGAGAACTGCGGAAGGGGCAGGCCGCGCGAACCATTACTGATAGTTATGGCTATCCTGTGATAAGGTTGACGGAGGATAAAGACGGCATTACTCAATGGGTTTATAAACCGGGTACAGGTAATTTTTTTACGGGAGAGAAAATATATCTTTTATTTGATAAGGACAATGTTTTGGTTGACTGGAAAGTAATAGAAAGTGTTAAAAAGAAAGATAGCGGGAGTAATGTTTAGTTCGTAGATAGTTTTTTGTGCCGTTTTCTTGCCGGAAACATATATATCATAGCTTGTTGTTCTCTGCACGCAGTTTGTAACATTTTTGGTAAATATATTATATCAGCGATAGTCCAGATAGTGCCTTTCTATGATCCTTTGAGCGGGTTTGTTCTGCGGTGTAAATTGCCTGTTGTGTCTGCCGCCGGCCCGTGTGTTAGTATCCCATTTCCACCAGTAGACCCCGGCGAACCAGCTCTGGCGCCAGATGGTTTCAAAAAAAGCTTTGTAGCATTTAGCCTGGATGTGGGGATCGGCGTTGCCGCATTCTCCGTTTTTCCATGGGGTGTAAGGCGCGTGCTGGGCGCTCGGGTATCCGATCTCAGTGAATAGTACCGGTTTTTTGATCTCGCCATGCAGCACATTGATCTCATCTATCCATTTTTGCCATCCTTTTTTGAGGTCTTCAACACCGGGAGAGGTTTCGTAGGTTAAGGGGAAATAGGCGTCGATCCCGATGTAGTCGAGTTCATCCCAGAATTTAATGTTGCGGAAGTTATCCCAGTTCGCGGCATAAACTATTTTACCTGAATAGACTTTTCGTACTTCCGAGATGATGTGCCGCCATTTATCATCTTTTTGTGTTGTAAATGAAAGCTCCGTACCTATACACAGAAGCGCGATTTTCATTTTTTCGGCTAATTTGGCGTAACCGACGATCATTTTTTCGTATGACATGAACCATTTTTCCCAGTCTTCTTCTATGGAAAAACCTATATCCGCTCTCCAGTAGGTACCGTCATATTTATCGATAAGGTCGATGTGAGGTTTAAGCATTACTTTCAGGCCTGATCTATGCGCCTGTTTTATTACATGTCCCAGGCTTTTTTTGCTGGGGGTCATGTCTGTGGATATTATTTCCGTGGAGTCATATTTTTCCTGATAGTGCGTTACGCATATCGATACATATTGAACGCCGATGGCGGCGAGTTTTTCTATTGATTCATCGGAATATTTTGAGGAAAAGCATTCTTTATCCCATGT
>JBDRAX010000167.1:0-3638 GCA_043823375.1 Candidatus Omnitrophota bacterium
CGAGAATTTCCCTTCTTCCGCGGTTATTATACCGCCTTGACCTATTGCTGTATTCAAATGCCCTGTCTTATCTAACACTATTACTGTACTATTTTTCCAATTCACAACCCAGATATTGCCGGACGGATCTATCGCGATTCCACCTGGCCTCAAAACTTTCCCTTCTACCTCGCTTATTATACCGCCTTGACCTATTGCTGTATTCAAACGCCCTGTCTTATCTAACACTGTTACTGTATGACTACCCGCATTCGCAACCCAGATATTGCCGGACGGATCTATCGCGATTCCTTCCGGAGTTGAAAATTTCCCTTCTTTCTCGGTTATTCTCCCATCTCCTTTCGCCCCGAATTGGCTGTTGAGACTTACTTCGGTTTTTCCTGATGCCACGGATCTATCTGACGCGATCTCTTTTTCTTTTGCCGCGATTGCCTTATCCAGGGCTTTTATTTTTTCAGATACAGCGTCCGATATTTCAATCGGGTTTTCATTATCCCCAGCGAGCCATACCGCTGCCGCGCGTTTCCAGATCTCGAAAAGCTCACGGGCTATATCTATCCTGTTGTCTTTCAATATTCCGTCTTCTCTTTTTATGAAACGTATGATGAGTTCTCTGTACAATTCTGTCAGGACGGGCTCATTTTCAATAACAGCGGACATAAGTTCCTGTTGCTGTTTACGGCTGTCATTGACGATTTCTTTCAGTTTCGTGAAACAGTCGAGGATTTTGCCGGCCGCGATGCTATCGTCCGTAAGGATGCCCGAGATGTCAGCTTCTTCGATACCGGCAAGCCCAAAGATACGGCTCAGCCAGCCTGTTCCCATACCATCATGCTCTTTCAACTCATCAGGTAAAAGCAGTAAAGAGGATAATACAGTATCCAGGGCCGCTCTCAGGTTTTTTATCTCTTCATTTTCAGTCTGCCTTGAACATAGAACATCCAGAGCGAAACCTGCCCTGAAGAGTATTGCCATTTTTTCGTGTTCTTCATGGAGTATGCCTGAGGATATCTTGATTTCTTCCATCGCGCGTTTTAAGCCATCCGATATTTTTCTTTCATAATCCGCCTCACCCGTATTAAGCGCGAGGCCGAATATCATATTGTCCATGCCGCTCTCTCCGGTGAGTGTTATCCCCGCGTACCGCGCTTTTAAGCTGTCCTCGTTCTCTTCCCTTTCAAGGAACTCAAGAGGCCAGTCAAGGCCCAGGATGTGCGCCTGTATTATACTCTGGACATTACGCATGAGTTCGATATTAAGCCTTGTATGCCGCGCGCGTTTTTTCCCGCCGAGCTCTTTCTCTATGATTTCCAGAACCTGCCAGATCTCCCGCATCGAATAAAGACGGGAGATCTTTTCATCGAAACTGATTTTGTCCCATTCATTTTTCAGCTCGTTTACTTCTTTCTCAAGGTCCCTGATACTTCGTTCCACGGAACTGCCGATCGTATTCTCCTCAAGATACGTAAGTATCCTGTCTGCATTAAAAATCTTCGTATCGGGTTTTCTTATGACCGGAAGTTTCTGGACTATGACATCCTCACCCTCGAGGTACGCCTCCAGGCCGTCAGTATCTCTATCAGCCGAAATAAGCCCGCACTCCCTGAACGCTTCCCGTAAGGTTCCAGACCATTCGCCTTCCGCTCTCGCGTCACCTATAGTCACAAAATTCACGCTGAACATCTCAAAAAGAAGGTCCTGGGACATCCCGTCATAAAACGCCATACTGCTTTCCCAGTAACTGTTCATGGATTTGATCAGGCCTTTGAGCGCCCTCAACCCCGGGATACGCGGCGGAAGTTTTTTATTCGCGGGGTTCTCATTTTTCATAACACGCAAATACTGTATGACCCCGGCCAGGCCGTCCCATTTCTCTTCACCGTTCACTATGACCGGATTTCCGGCGCTGTCAAGCCTTTTATTCCCCAATATCTTCCTGTTCACTCCCAGGCCGTTCCTGTCCGCCACAAACAGAAGATAATCCAGCATCTCCTCAGGAGACAACATCGCGAATCCCAGAACCGCGTGCCGTTCTATGTATTCACGGCTGAACGGTTTCACGTAAAAACTGCCGCTGCCGGGCGGGTTTACCGTATTTATAACGCCGAATCTCCCGTCTCCTTCCTCTCCCCACACGGAACCGTCAACGTGAGTGAAAAACTGGCGCTCAATAGCCTCATTAAGTACCGCCGTAACCCCGGGTTTACCCTGATTACCTTCCTCTATGACCACTGTCTTTTTGTCCCGGAGGCCTACAGGTATCGGGCCGGGATCATACCTTGTCACAAAATTATCCATCGCCTGTCTGAATGTGAGTTCTTCTTTATCCGTATCCGGCCGTATCTCAATACTCGGCACTACAGGGCCGT
This sequence comes from Candidatus Omnitrophota bacterium, assembly GCA_043823375.1. Lineage (GTDB taxonomy): Bacteria > Omnitrophota > Gorgyraeia > Tantalellales > Tantalellaceae > JBDRAX01. The sequence continues at coordinate 2,370 of JBDRAX010000167.1, forward strand.
CTATAAGTTCAGCGACAGCCTGAGCGAGAAAACTTTTGCCTGTACCCTGATCTCCCACATATATCAGGCTTTTACCCATAGCCCTTACCTGAAGAGTTAAATATAACTGTTTCGCGTTATACTCGTTACCTGTACTCAGCCAGTAAAGTATCTCTTCCGGCAGGCCGTATTTAATAAACGCGTCACGGGCGTCTTCATGTATCCACAGCCTTATCGTGTCCCACTTTGCCGGTTTACCGTTTTTCCCGGACGGAACAGGCGTAATAACAAGGTATTCGCCTTCGAGCCTGAAAGAATCCTCCGTAAGTTTGACAGGGCCGGCGGCACTCTTGTCTTCCAGGCCGTCCATCCCTCCGCGGACAGGCGGATGATTGAACTGATCCACTATTCCCCGCCACTGCCGTTCACGCTCCTGGGGAGACATATTATCCGCCAGAAGATTGAACCACAGGCCGGCCACAGTAAGAGGGGCGTTTTCCCATGTCTCAGGGAACAGAATAGCGTGTTCGATAATATTACCTATAGCGCGCGGCGACGGCGCCTTTTTAAGATTCTTCCCTTCAGGCGACTGTGGTATAAAATTTTTATCCCTCAGGAGTTTATTCCAGTTCCTGAAATTATTCTCCATAAGCTTTGTCTTCTGCCCGGCGTCATATCCCTTAAACGTGAGGCGCATAGGCCAGGCGATGTCCACAAGGACATCTACCGCTTTTCGCGCGGTTTCCGATTTCGCGGATAATTCAGCGTTGCTTATCGACGGATAATGTTTTCTGAGCTTTCTTAACGCCAGGGCATACTGCAGTTCTTTCTCGCTTTTCGGGTCGCGCCATACGAATTGGATATCGCACAACCTGTCCTGTATGGCCTGGTCCGGCACCGGCGCCTGCTCGATGTCCCCACCCACGTTGTTCAGCGTGCCTATTACCCTCGCGCGCGGATGGTTCGGACAGGTAATCTTTTCTTTGATACCGTTGACACTCGAAAACCTCTCATGTGTTTTACCGGCGATAGATGTTTTCAGTGTCCCGAGCACCTTGGGTTTTACCTTATTTATCTCATCAACGACAACCCATCCGCCGTTATGCATGATCTGGTTAAACGCCGTATAGAGATCGCCCGTAGTTCCGGCTTCTTTAACCCCGGCTGTGGCGTGCGCGAAAAGGTCCTCCGGCTCCATGTCATAATTACCCGCTATGAAATATACCTCTTCGTTCATTAAACGCGCCGCGGCTCTCACAAGTTCATCCTTACCAAGCCCCGTCTCTCCTA